>CAZXWU010000142.1:0-5100 GCA_964644495.1 uncultured Tissierella sp. | reverse complement strand
TTTGGTATTATAATAATCACATCTATTTGGATGAAAAAACTTCCTTCAAAAGATGTTATACTGGCCCTATTCTTTGCTCTAATAGGTGCATTTTTACTAATCACACATGGAAAGATCAACCAGCTAGCTATCACCAAATATGCTCTACTATTTGGATTCTTAGCAGCCTTTGGACATACCAACTATAATTTAGCTTCAGTCCCCTTGCAAAAGAAATACGACACTACCTTAATAATGGCCTGGGCCATGTTTCTATCAGGGGTTGGATTTAGCATATTTTTTAGGCCATGGACTATACCTATAGTGGTATCAACTACAAGTATGTTAGGGACAGCTTATGTAATACTGCTTGGGACCTTGTTTCCCTTCTTATTCTATTTAACAGGATCCAAAATCATAGGTGTTCAAAAAGCCTCTATTTTGAGCCTAATAGAACCCCTTGCAGCTACAGTCATATCAGTATTATTCATGGGGGAAAACTTCATACTCCTTGACTACTTAGGTATTGGCTTGGTAGTATTGGCCCTATATTTAATTACAAAATCGGAAAATAAAGAGAAAGCAAAAATAAATCAACCAATAGAGGAAGAAACAGCTAGATACTAAAAAATACAATCATGGGAATAATCAATTAAATAGTAAAATAGATTTATTATAAAAGTATTTACTTTTATTCTGAGCATAGAAGAACTATAAAAGCAAGATTCTTCGCTAAAGGTCATAATGACATAAACAAAATTTTAGGAGGCTGATCCTGAGGGCATGGAAACACCCATATTAGATGCATTGATAAACTTAATGGAGGAAGACCATACAAGCTTTCATTTTCCAGGACATAAAAACAAGAACACCCTAATAGAATGGGGAAAATATATTCCCTATATTGATACTACAGAGACAGAAGGTATGGACAATCTATTAGAACCAAGGGGAATCATCAAAGAATCCCAAGACTTGGCTGCTAAAGCCTTTGGATCAAAGGCTACATTATATGCAGTAAATGGGTCTACTGGTAGCAATTATATAGCCATGGCAACTATAACAAAGCCAGGAGACAAGGTCTTGGTTCAGAGGAATTCCCACAAATCTATCTATAATGGAATTATACTCAATAGATTGAAACCTATATATCTATATCCAAACTATAATGAGGATTATCACGTACTCACTGGACTCGATCCCCAGGATATAGAAAAAGCTATACTGGAAAACCCAGACATCAAAGCAGTCATCATCACTACGCCAAACTATTATGGCGTATGTTCAGATATAGAAGAGATAGTGAGAGTAGTACATAAGTATAATAAGATTTTAATGGTAGATGAAGCCCATGGAGGTCATTTAACATTTTCGGAAAAATCACCAATGTCAGCAATAGAGGCAGGGGCAGACATAGTCGTACATAGTACCCACAAGACCCTACCAAGTTTTACCCAGACATCTATGATTCATGTTGGATCAGACAGGATTGATTTAAACAAATTAAGTGACAGGTACACCCTATTTACCACTACCAGCCCATCATATATATTTACCTTGTCAAATGAGATAGCTGCTGCATATATGGATGGAGAAGGTAGAATACAACTTGATAAAAATATTGATATGATAGATCAAGTAATAAAAAGACTTAATGCTATAGATAGAGTATTTGTATTTACAGGGGACAAAAATGATACAAGTATTCATGATAAGGATAATACTAAATTATTATTTAGAATAGATGGAATCAAAGGCTCAAGGGTAAAGAGGATATTAAGGGAAAGGTATAATATTAGACTAGAGATGTCTGACTATTACTATGGATTGGCCCTTGCAACAGTCATGAACGACCAGGAAGATTTTGAAAAACTAATCCTTGCCATAGAGGATATAGCGAAGACAGAGCCATTTGAAGACCTAAATAAAGTATCTATCAAGATGCCAGAGCCAATAATGAGAATGAATATATATGATGCATATTATTCAAAAAAGGAATTATTGAGCCTAAAGGATAGTATAGGAAGGATATCTGCCACTTCAGTCATCCCTTATCCCCCAGGAATTCCATTGATAGCCCCAGGGGAAGAGATAACACAGGAGTTATATGACCATATTCTCTTTATTCTGGAAAATGGCCTAGAAATTGTAGGATTAATGGGATATAATAAAGACCAAATAGTAGTTATAGAATAAAGGAGTTGTTGTCCATTGTCAGGACTATTCATTGCACTAGAAGGCCCAGATGGTTCAGGCAAATCCACTATTACAAAGTTATTAGAAGATTACTTTGAGGATAAAGGGATAAGCCATATTATTACCAGAGAGCCAGGGGGCACGGACATAGGTGAAGATATTAGAAATTTAATTTTAGATAATAAAAATACAGAGATGTCTCCAGAGACAGAAGCACTTCTATATGCAGCATCAAGAGGACAGCATGTCCATGAAAAGATTAGGCCCGGTCTTGAAGAAGGCAAAGTAGTCTTATGTGACAGATTTGTCTTATCCAGCTTAGCCTACCAAGGGGTTGGCCGAGGCCTAGGTATTAAAGAAGTTAAAGCTATCAATGATTTTGCTATTAAGGACATTTATCCAGACTTAATATTGTTCTTTCACATAGATCCAGAAGTAACCTTAAATCGAAAAACTAAAAAACTTGGTGGAGATAGATTAGAAAAAGAAGGCAATGATTTCCACAATAAAGTCTATGAGGGATATATGGAATTGATAAAAATGTATCCTAAAAACATAAAAATTATTGATGCCACAAGACCGATTTCAGAAGTGCTTGAACAAAGTATCAAAGAAATTGAAAAGATACTAATTTAAAGGAGGTAAATATGAAACTTATAATAGCCATAGTTCAAGATCAAGATGCCATAAGCCTAGTCGATGATTTAACAGAAAAGAGATACAGAGTCACAAAATTATCATCTACAGGTGGTTTTCTAAAGAGCGGTAATACAACCTTGCTAATAGGTGTAGAAGATGAGCAAGTCGACCAGATCACTGAAATAGTTGAAAGAAATTGTAAGACAAGAGAGATAACCACATCATTACTGAACATAACTATACCTGGGGAAACATATATACCATATCCTTTGGAAGTTAAAGTAGGCGGTGCGACCTTATTCATTTTAGATGTAGAGAAGCACATTAGAGTATAAGGGGGAAGTTTTATGAAACTAATCATAGCAATAGTTCAAGATCAATTCGTAGCTAAAGTTACTAGATCATTAATGGAAGACAAAATAAGAGTTACTAAACTATCATCAAGTGGTGGTTTTTTGAACAGTGGCAACACTACCCTCCTTATAGGGGCGGAGGAAGATGATGTTGATGGTTTAATAGATATCATTGACAAAAACAGTAAAACAACAAAGGCAAAGGTAGATAAGGACGGTAAAGAAGTAACCATAGGTGGAGCTAGTATTTTTGTTCTCAATATGGATCAATATGTTAGGGTTTAGGGGTTTTTGATGGATTTTAAAGATATAATAGGTCATGAAAAGATAATAGAGGTACTTAAAAGAAGTATAAGAAATAAAAAAATAAACCATAGTTATCTATTTGAGGGAGATAAGAGCATAGGCAAAACAAAAGTAGCCTATGCTTTTGCTAAAACCCTCTTGTGTAGAAGTCAGCAGGACGAACCCTGTGGTACTTGTGTTTCTTGCAATAAATTTGATAGTGGAAATCATCCAGATTTTTTTATAATAGAGCCAGAAAATGGTATAATAAGGGTGCATCAAATTGAAAATCTAATAAGGGAGACAACCACACTACCCCTAGAATCCCAAAGAAAGATATTTATAATAGATGATAGTGATAAGATGAATACCCAAAGTAATATAAAGTTTCTAAAGACTCTTGAGGAACCACCGGCCTATGTAAATTTTATACTTATAAGTTCAAACCCAAAGAATCTATTGGCCACTGTACTATCTAGGGTGCAGAGTGTCAAATTTTACAGTGTAGAATATAATAAGATAATAGAAGAATTGATTAATAAATATAATAAATCCCAAGAGCAAGCAAAATTCATAGCTGAATTTACTAAAGGAGCCATAGGTAAGTCTATACAATTAGCACAAGATGACAGTTTCTTTAAAAGAAGAGATGAAATAATAAAGATAGTAGGATCATTATTAAAAGGTGATAAGACCAAGGCCTTTAGTGCCATGGGTTTTTTCAATGAAAATAAAGAAATTATTGATGAAATATTAGATATATTCCTTCTTTGGTTTAGGGATCTCTTATTATACAAGGAAATAGGTGAAGCTAGTATTTTGATAAATAAGGATAAATTAGAAAATTTATCTTTGCAATCAAAAGTGAATTCCCGTACAATTAATGATATAATAATAAGAGTAGAAGAAACAAAATTAAATATTAGAAGAAATGTTAACTATCAGTTGGCTATAGAGACAATGCTTCTCAATATAGGAGGAAATAATGATTAAAGTAGTAGGCGTAAGATTTAAGAAAGCGGGGAAAGTATATTACTTTGACCCTAATGATATAGATGTAAAATTTAATGATTTTGTTATAGTAGAGACTGCTAGGGGTATAGAATTTGGCCATGTAGTAGTTGGGCCAAAAGAAGTAACCCAAGACGAAATCGTAGCCCCTTTGAAGACTGTCCTAAGGATAGCAGAAGATGAAGACTTCGATATCCATAGAGAAAACAGAAATAAAGCAAAGGAAGCTATGTCTATTTGCGAATCAAAGGTAATAGAACATGGCTTGGCTATGAAGGTAATAGATGTAGAGTATACCTTTGACAATAACAAGGTAATATTCTATTTTACAGCAGATGGTAGGGTTGACTTTAGAGAATTAGTCAAAGACTTGGCATCCATATTTAGGACAAGAATAGAACTTAGACAGATAGGGGTTAGGGACGAGGCCAAGATGATAGGTGGCATAGGTCCATGTGGCAGGATATGCTGTTGTTCTCAATTCCTAGGAGAGTTTGAGCCAGTATCCATCAAGATGGCTAAGGAACAAAACCTATCCCTAAATCCAACAAAGATATCAGGACTATGTGGTAGGCTGATGTGTTGTCTAAAATACGAGCAAGAGGCCTACGAAGAAATCCTATCTAGGATGCCAGAA
>CAZXWU010000141.1:0-5108 GCA_964644495.1 uncultured Tissierella sp. | reverse complement strand
AGAAGAAACTGAAGTAACTCTATTAGAAGAGATTGATACTAGTACTCGTGAACGTCAACCTATTGATAAGTAAAAATAAAAGAAAATGAGGGGGTGATAGCTTGGCTGATGTAGTTTCTAGAGGTAGTGTCGAGATGACAATTATAGACCTTACAGATAATAAAAGACTCTTATCGTATATTGGAACTAGTGTTCCTCGTTATGTTATTTACAATCCAGATAACAGTTCATATAATCCAGATTATAATGTAAATCAACCAGTCCTAACCCCCTATTTACAGGTGGATGGATCGACAACTAACGTTATTAGTCAGGCATCAAAAGTTACATGGTATTATCAAAATAATTCTATGGGTGAATGGACTGAGATAGAGTCCGATAATCCAGACTATGAAATAGTACCGGTGACTTATGAATTAAATATTAAAAAGAATGTCTTAGCTCTGAATACATTCATGACATATTATTGTCAGATAGAATATGAAGTAGGGAGAGAAACCTTCCATAGCTTAACAGATATTGAATTAGTAAAAATAATAAACGGTACATCCGGTAACGACCCAATTATTGCCGAACTTGATAATGATCAGGATTACATCCATACAGATGCCGATGGTAATGGCGGATATTATGAATATGCCAAATCATCCATGTCTATCTTTGACGGATCCATTGATGTAACTAATAACTGGAAGATTTCAGTTAATGAATCATCAGGTGTTCAGGGACACTTTAATGAAAGCACTGGAATTTATCAAGTAACTGGGCTAACCAGTGATAGTGGGCAGGTTACCTTTATAGGTACAAGAGGAGATAGACGTGTAGAGCTCACATATTCTATTATTAAAATTAAATCAGGAAGATCCGGTGAAGTAAATCGTATCTATACTGAATATGGTATAATTAGGAAAGATCAGGACGATGTTTATATTCCAAGAAATCTTACAATTAAGAACCAGAAGAAAGTCGGAAATGAGCCTTGGAAGGATGAGGCTAGAGCGTTTAGAATATTAACTTCCACCGGTGATACTAACTTTGATTTATTCTATGAATCGGAAAGCTTGGAAACGTCATATAATCTTCACATTCCTCCAAATATAAGTAATATAGAGATTAGGACCTATACCGACACAAGATTTATTGAACTTTTAGATATCGAACATATACCGATAGTGATAGATGGTAAGGATAATATTATTGCCCTGATAGAGACACCCAATGGTATAGTTAGTAGAAACGGGGAAACAATTCTAGAAGCCACTATGAGATTATATCTCGGAGATCAATCAGTAACAGCTAATAGTTATCAATGGTATAAGCGTGATAGATCAGCCTCAGGTGATAACAATTCAGTTCAAGGATGGAAACCCTTAAATATTAATGAGCCAGAAGGGACAAGTGGATTTGCTAGTGAAAGTTTGACTGTACCCCCAATAGCTATTGAGGGCAGTGATACCTTCATGTGTATAGCGAACTATAATAGTCGCCAATTCCGATCAACTATAACCTTAAGCGATATTAATGATCCATATATTGTAAATATATTAGGATCTGGTATATTCAAGAATAATGAGGGAATTAATACATATACTACTAAAGTATATCGAAATGGAATTGAAATGGACACTGATCCACTTAATATAATCTACACATATGTGTGGAATTTATATGACCAAGAAGGGAAGTTGAGACCAGACTTCCATAAAACAGGAAAAACTATAACAGTTGATGCTTCAGAAATTCATAATATATCTACTCTCATTTGTACAGTAAATGACAAAAGAGGGGAAACTGAAGGTACAGCTAGTAACTAGAAAGGAAATGATAGCCCAATGACATATATAGGCACAGGCTCTATAGATCTTACAGATCTATCAGATGCAATAATATCCGGTAAAAGACCAGCTTCCACGGAAGAAGGGCAACTGTGGATAGATACATCCGCTGAAATGCCGGTATTGATGGTATATAGTAATGGTGAATGGAAAGAGCAGCATTTAGATGTATCCAAGATGGATGAGGGTCTGGCTGCAACTGTAACAGAGACTTTTGAAACATTAGGTAGTATTACTAGTGATAATTTATTGACATTTAATGATCGTCTAGTTATTATGCAAGAGTTGAATAGATTAGTCGGTAAAATAATGTCTACCAAAAATAGTGATAACTATCCAGACGGTCTGCCTTCAATAACTGAATTAGATGATATTGGACTCGGTTCTATAGCAACTACGAGAGAGTCATCTCTAAGGTTAGGTATCGAAACAAGCGATTCTGTCTTTCAAGATGTAGAGATTGCATATGAATCATTGAGAGAATATTTCAATGGTTTAAATACTGATGGTGTAAACGTCTGGGATATTACAAGTGATAATAAATTAAAGAATGTAGATATTGATGGTGATGAATTTAGGAGTGAATGGTTACGTTTTTACAATACTCTTTTACTCCTAAATGCAGAAATATTAGCAGTTCCCGGACCAGCAGGTCAATCAGCTATCACTATGGAATTAAGTAATGATAGTATTACGATAGCTACAGATAATAATGGATATGGTGGCCATTATGGTCATGCTGAAACGTCTATTGCTATATATGAAGGATTGGCTGATGTCACCCATGAATGGAGTATTTCGGCTAAAGTTTCAACGTATAAGAATGAGGATGGACAGACAGTACCACAGATAATTGGTACTTTAAGTTCCGATGGTAGCTCTTATAAGGTTGATGACGTAACTGTTTATACTGATGATGCATATGTGGATTTTACTGCTACTAGAGAAGGATATGTTACATTTACTAAGAGACTAACCATCTCCAAAGTCAAGACTGGTGAATCAGCAATTAATGAATGGTTATCTTTTTCATCGTCAGTACTTAAGAAAGACACTAATGGGCTTTTCTCACCACAGGAAGTCACTCTTGAATATAAGAGACGAATTGGCGGAGGAGACATTCAGAACACTAAAGGAATCATTCGAATTTATGAATATCAGATTTCCTCAACTAGTGAGGTATTAGTCTATGACAGTATTACCGATGGAGTCAATGGTGAAGATGACAAAGTAATATGGGAACCTTCAAATCCAAATATTGAATACATCAGAATAGAGTTATTAAATAAAGACTTACAATTAATAGATAGTGAGACAATTAACGTTATATCTGACGGACAGGATGCAGTATTACCTGTCACAATTTCACTGGATAATGATACAATCGTAGTGCCTAGTGACTCTGATGGTAACGTTTATGATGGTTCTTTCCAACATGCAGATGTTACTGTTTCAGCTTATATGGGTAATGGTTATATAAACCTAACTGCAAGTAATAGTCCCTACCAATTAATTTTTATTCCTTCGTCAGAAATTGAAGGAGGAAGATATGTCAAAGATGGATCTAATAGATGGTCATATAAGATTACTTCATTAAATGATGATAGTGGTACTATTGATATATTCTTATCGGAAAAAGAAACAGGATTACAGGTAGCTCATAAAACAGTTACAATCCATAAAAATTATGATGGTGCAAGTGGAGTTTATGAATGGATTAGTGTCCCAAAAGTCATATCCATTAGTCTAGATCCTAATAATAACGTGGTATTTTCACCATCCAGTTTTACAGTTAATTCATACCGTATAATTGGTGATCAGAATAGAGAACTAGATCCAGATATTAAAGATATCCAATTAGATAGTGTTAATTTAATCTCTGGTTCAAGAAGTACCATAATGACTATATCAAATGGCTCAGTTGTACAAACTAGCGAGTTAATGGAATCCATTGGTAGTGGTATTGAGTATCGAGATTATGAGATTCAAGTTAGAATACCTCGTGGATCAGTCACTGAAACTGAATATATAGAAATTATAGCGGATGGTCGCCAAGGTTCAACTGGTCATGTATGGATTCAATATGCTGATGATGAGTTCGGAGTCGGTATGACTGATGATCCAACGGATAAAGCATACATGGGTACTGCTGTATCCTATGATGGTGTTATGCCAGAAGATGCAAGTATGTATACATGGCAGAAAACTGTAGGACCAACTGGTCTACCCGGTGATAATGGTGCAATGTTACATGTTAAATATTCTGATGATGGTGGGAAAACTTTCACTGATAATGATGGTGAAGATGTCGGTAAATATATAGGAATATATATTGACTTTAAAATTGAAGATTCTACCGATCCTAAGAAATATACTTGGAATAAAAGAGAACCTGATGAAAATATAGTTGCTCATCTGTCGAATGAAGCCATGAGTTTCCCAGCAGATGAAGACGGTGAAGTTACCTCCTATATAGGAAATAATGGAGTATTCCATGTCTATAGAGGTATTAGGGAGATAACGCAAAATAGTGAAGTTAATTTCTCAGTTAAAATTAATTCTGAATCCAAAGTCAATGCAGTTATTAATGAAAATGGACAATATTCAATAACGGATATGGATGATGATATTAGAGTAAGATCTGAAGTTGTTATCTTTGAAGCTCATATAGATGAATTAACTATTGAGAAAGCTGTAATCATTAATAAGTCGATAGCAGGTGCTACAGGTAAAGACGGTGAAGCTGGAAGAACAGTTTCCCTTACAACACCTGAACTGGCCTTTGTTTACGATTCAGAAACATCAATGCGTGATCCTCAAACTATCACATGGACAGCTAAAGCTCAAAATACAATTAATACAGTATACTACGAATTTTTAGTGAATGGTTCAAGTAGAAGAAATAATACATCTGGAACTTTCACCCAAACTGTACCAGTTGACTTTACAGATATGCCAGTAACTGTTACTGTAAATATCCGTGAAGGATCAGCTGATGATATAATCTTAGCCACGGATAGTCAAACCATTTTCGGTGTTAAAGCCGGCTATACTCCTATTAAGGATATCGACTACTTTGATGGTGATGATAAATATGTTTGGATAATGTTTGCTGATGATGCTGAGGGTAATGGTATCACAGATGACCCTGAAGGTAAACGCTATCAGGGAGTTGCATATAATCAAAGTTCATCTATTCCTTCTATGGATAAAAGTGTCTATACATGGCTGGCTTTATATGATAACGTTTCAGTAGGTGCTAGAAACCTATTA
>CAZXWU010000140.1:0-5114 GCA_964644495.1 uncultured Tissierella sp. | reverse complement strand
TAATGAAAAAGCTATGATATGGTTAAACAATGGAGCTAAACCAACTGATACTGTTAATAGACTATTTAAGCAAAATGGAGTTTATGACAATACTGACAGTACTGAAGAGAATAACAAGGAAGAGTAGTTCTTGGAGGTGTAATAATGGGTGAATTAGTTGAGTATATTGCAAAGGCACTTGTTGATAATCCAGAAGAGGTTAGTGTTAATGAGATCGAAGGAACTCAATCTATAATTATTGAACTTAAAGTTGCTTCTGATGACATGGGCAAGATTATAGGAAAACAAGGCAGAATAGCTAAAGCTATAAGAACTGTGGTAAAAGCTGCTGCAATAAAAGAGAACAAAAGAGTTGTAGTTGAAATAATTCAATAGGATTAGACTCTTATAAATTTATAGTAGGTGTGGAAATGAAATATACAATAATAGGCAAAATAATCAATAGCCATGGCATCAGAGGAGAGGTAAAAGTCTATCCTTTGACTGATGACATAGAGAGATTCTCTGATCTACAAAGAGTATATATTGGAGATTCAAAAAAAGAGTTGGGTCTAAAAACTGTGAAATACCATAAGGGCTTTCCTATCATAGGCTTTAACGAATTTGATGATATCAATCAAATACTTCACTATAAAGATCAGTATATTTTTGTTGATGATGAAGATAGGATTACTCTGCCTAAGGATCATTACTTTATTTATGACTTAGTAAATTGTGATGTCTTTGATATGTCTGATCAAAAAATAGGATATATATCAGACGTAATACAAAATATTGGCAACGATGTTTATCTAGTTAAGGATGATATTAAAAATAAAGAATATCTTATACCTGCTGTTAAAGAGTTTATAAAAGATGTTGATATTGAGAATAAAAGGATATTGATAGATCCAATTGAAGGAATGATAGAGTGAAGATAGACGTATTGACCTTGTTTCCAGAATTCGTGTCAAGCCTTTCAAAGTGGAGCATCATAGGAAGAGCTATTGAAACAAAGATACTTGATTTAGCTTGTATCAATATCAGAGACTACTCAAAGAATAAACACAAAAAAGTTGATGACTACTCATATGGTGGAGGGCCTGGTATGGTCATGACTCCTGAGCCAATTGTTGACGCCATAGAAAGTGTAAAGGCAGAAGAGTCAAGGATTATATATATGTCTCCACAAGGCAAGACCTTAGACCAAGACATGGTTAATAGCTTGTCTAATGAAAAACATTTAATTCTACTTTGTGGGCATTATGAGGGGATTGATAATAGAGTAATCAATAACCACATTCATGAGGAGATATCAGTTGGAGATTATGTTCTCACAGGTGGGGAAATCCCTGCTATGGTCTTAATTGATGCAGTTACTAGATTATTACCAGGAGTTTTGGCAAGTGAAGAATCTTATTCAGATGAGTCTCATTACAATGGTTTACTAGAATACCCACAGTATACTAGACCAAATCAATTTAGAGGTTTAAAGGTACCAGATGTGTTACTTTCTGGTAATCATAAGGAAATTGAAAAGTGGAGACACTATGAGTCTCTAAAGGCTACTTACTTAAAAAGACCTGATCTTTTAGAGAAAGTAAAATTAAGCGATAAGGATAGAGAAATGCTAGATTATATTGAAAATGAAATCAATAATAAATAGTTGAATTGAAATATTTTCTATGCTATAATACCTAAGGTATAATATTACAGATGGTCCTCTGCTAGATTGGCAAGAACATCTTTGGAGAAAGGAGGTTTGAACAGTGGACATTATTAAAATGTTAGAAGAGGAACAAATAAGAAAAGATATGCCAGATTTCAATGTTGGCGATACTGTTCAAGTTCATTACAGAGTTATAGAAGGAGCTCGTGAGAGAATTCAGGTTTTTGAAGGTACTGTTATAAAAAAACAAGGTGGTGGAGTTGGAGCGACTTTCACTGTAAGAAGATTATCTTATGGTGTTGGAGTTGAAAGGACTTTCCCAAATAACTCTCCTAGAATAGATAAACTCGTAGTAACAAGAAGAGGTAGGGTAAGAAGGGCTAAACTATTCTATCTAAGAGATAGACAAGGTAAAGCTGCTAAAGTTAAAGAAAAAAGATATTATTAATTAAGTGGGACTATTAAAGGTCCCTTTTTTGTATAGAGGTGTTGTTGATATGAATATGAATATAAATTGGTATCCTGGACATATGAAAAAGACAAGGGAATCCATTGAAAAAAATCTTTCATTGGTCGACTTGGTTCTTGAACTAATTGATGCCAGAATCCCCTATAGTAGTCAAAATCCAGTGATTGACTTAGTTGTTAAAAATAAAGCTAGGATAATAATTCTAAACAAGTCTGATTTAGCTGATACTAAGGCTAATAGAATATGGCAGGATTATTTTAAAGAAAAAGGTATTGATACAATCCTTCTTGATTCAATAAGTGGCAAGGGTATCAATGAACTCCTTAAGATGGCTGAGAAAGAGACTGAGGACAAACGTAAGTCCTATGCTAAGAGAGGGGTAATCAGTCGACCTACAAGAGCAATGATAATTGGGGTGCCCAATGTAGGTAAATCCACTCTTATTAACACTCTATCTGGGAGAAAAGGAGCTAAAACAGGTAATAAACCTGGTATTACAAGATCAAATCAATGGATAAAAACAAAAGGGAAATTGGAATTATTAGATACCCCAGGAATACTGTGGCCAAAATTTGAAGAAGAAAAAGTAGGGCTTAATTTGGCTTTTACCGGTGCTATAAAGGACGAGATTTTAGATACTGATACTTTAGCTTTAAAACTTATAGAGATTCTACTAGAACATTATCCTGAAGACCTAAATAAACGATATAAGATAGATACTAGGGATTTGAATTCTTTAGAAACTATGGAGGCCATAGGAAGCAAAAGAGGATGCATTATCAAAGGTGGTCAGATTGATTACAGCAAGGTAAGTAATATCATTCTAGATGAGTTTAGAAAAGGTGTTATAGGAAATATTACACTAGAGCTCCCTGAGAAATAGGTGATAATAAATATGTTGGAATTTGAAAACAAGTTATATAAAGAAGGTTATGATTTTCTTGCAGGTATTGATGAAGTTGGTAGGGGATGCCTGCTAGGAGATGTTCTTGCATGTGCAATTATCATGCCTAAGGGTTTAACGATTGATGGTGTAAAAGATTCAAAAAAAATATCTCAGAAGAAAAGAGAATATCTTTACCATATAATTTTGGACAAGTCCTTAGCCATAGGAATTGGACAAGTAGATTCAAAGACTATTGATGATATTAATATAAAGGAAAGTACGAGAATTGCAATGAAAAAGGCAGTTATTAATCTAAAAGATAAAGAAGGAAATAAATTTGTCCCACAATATCTATTGATAGATGCTGAAAAAGTTGATTTAAGTATTCCTCAAATGAGTATAATTAAAGGAGATGAACTCTCCCATACAATATCCTGCGCATCAATAGTTGCAAAAGTACATAGAGATAGGTTATGCTTAGAATGGGAAAAACAATTTCCGGGATATAATTTAATGAAAAACAAAGGGTATGGAACAAAAGAGCATAGAGAAGGCATTTTGAAACTTGGTCCAAGCTCTCTTCATAGAATAACTTTTTTAAAAAACATTCTCAAATAGCCTTAAGGAGTAGACCATGAACAATGTTGAAAAGGGAAAGATAGGGGAAAAAAGATCAGTAGATTATTTAACTGAATGTGGCTATAAAATACTAGAGACTAATTATCGAAATAAAATTGGCGAAATAGATATTATTGCTTTACATAATGATATTTTGGTCTTTGTTGAGGTTAAATCTAGAAGCAATACCAAGTATGGATATGGATATGAAGCTGTTAATTATAAAAAACAGAGAAAGATAATCCACACTTCTTTAATATATATAAGAAACAATAATCTAGATGATAAACAACTTAGGTACGACATTATTGAGGTTTATTTGACAAATAAGCCTAGTTTAAATCATATTAAGGACGCTTTCTGTCTATAAATTACAGAAAATAATGAATAGTGCTATTACCCAGGCAATTTAATCTTTTTTTCAAAGGGGATGACTTTGACTATGTATTCAAAGATTTGTACATGTGTATTGCAAGGATTGAATGGACATCTTGTTGAAGTAGAAACTGATTTATCCAGGGGTATGCCAGTATTTAATATTGTTGGACTAGCTGACACTGCTATCAAAGAATCAAAAGAAAGAGTAAGGGCAGCTATAAAAAATAGTGGATATGAATTTCCCCTAAGTAGAATAACTATAAATCTGGCTCCAGCAAATCTTCGTAAGGATGGGTCACAGATGGATTTATCCATAGCTATGGGTATATTAATATCCAATGGAGTGGTAGAATATGAAGAGAATATGAATACGGTTTTTTTAGGCGAGCTGTCACTAGATGGTAAAATAAACGGGATTGATGGTGCCCTCCCCATGGTTATATCTCTTAGGGAATTAAATATTAATAGATGTATAGTTCCCTATGACAATAGGGAAGAATGTAGTGTTATAGATGATATAGAAATAATCCCTGTAAAAAATCTTAATGAGGTAGTTGAATTTTTAAATAAAGAATTGAAAATTGAAACCCATATAAGGGATAAGTATTGGATTCAAGATAAAAGGGAGTATGAGCTAGACTTCTCAGATATAAGGGGTCAAGAAGGATTAAAGAGAGCCTTGGAGGTTGCTGCAGCTGGTAGCCATAATGCTCTGATACTAGGTCCTCCAGGATCTGGAAAGACTATGGCTGTGAGAAGAATGCCTACAATCTTACCTGAATTATCTATGGAAGAATCAATTGAAGTGACAAAAATATATAGTGTTGCTGGACTCTTGAAGTCCAAGAGGCTTATCAAGGAAAGGCCTTTTAGGTCCCCCCATCATAGCTCTACTGCTATATCTTTAATAGGTGGAGGTAGAATACCAAAACCTGGGGAAATATCTTTATCCCACAATGGAGTTTTGTTCCTTGATGAATTACCTGAGTTTCAAAAAAATGTTTTAGAGGTCCTTAGACAACCTATGGAGGATGGTGAAGTAAACATCTCCCGTATAAATGCTTCTTTAACTTATCCAGCAAAATTTATGTTTATAGCTAGTATGAATCCCTGTC
>CAZXWU010000139.1:3572-5129 GCA_964644495.1 uncultured Tissierella sp. | reverse complement strand
GCCGAGGGTTCAAATCCCTCTCTCTCCGCCATAAATATAAAAAGGAAAGGGAGAATACAGTGGAACAAATATTAGAAATATTAGTATATAATGTAGCCTATATTATGGAGATCATTGGTATATTAATTATTATTGCAACTGGTATCAAAGCTATATATTTTTTTGTTAAAGATGGATTTAAATTCAATAATATGAAGGTTTCATTAACTATAGCAGAAGGCTTGAATATGTCTCTAGGATTTTTGTTAGCTGCTGAAATTGTATTAAGTATTGTTATAAAGACAGTTCCAAATTTAATAGTTTTAGTAGGTATAGCTGCCTTGAGGGTAGGACTTACCTTTGTATTACATTGGGAAATAACTGAATATGAGAAGGTACTTGATGAAAATAATCCAAAAGGCGCCTATTATATACAAAACAATAAACCAAAAAACCAATAGCTCATGCTATTGGTTTTCTTTTAGTAATTTATCCTTAGTAGACCATATAGGGTAAGATAGGTCTACTATATATTCATGAGGATTTTCAAATCTCTTTACTTCATCCCAAAGAGTATCTAATTGTTGTTCACAATAGGTCTTTATATCATCAACACTAGGACTTTCATAGACTTGATTGCCCTTATCAAATATTTGTATCAATAGTTTTTTAGCATAAAAATTAGTTAGAGTCTTTCTTTTCCATGTATATAGGGGATGAAATATTTCATATGGTTGGCTGTTATCTATTATCTCATCATGTTCTGTAACCACATCTGCTATAGCCTTGTCTGTAGCCTTATGATATAGTCTGTAGACTTGTTTAAATCCTGGTGTAGTAATTTTACCTACATTGGAGCTAATCTTTATCTTGGGAATCATCTCTCCGTTTTCCTCAACTGCTGTAAGCTTATATACACCACCAAATACTGGCTCATCTCTTGCTGTAATCAACCTTTCCCCAACTCCAAAACTATCAATACATGCTCCTTGTTTAAGTAGGTCGTCGATGATATATTCATCTAGTCCACTGGAAGCCATAATAGTACAGTCATTGAACCCAGCATCATCTAACATCCTTCTTGCCTCTTTAGATAGGTATGCAATATCCCCACTATCAATTCTTATACCTTTAGGTCTAAAGCCTCTAGGAATTATTTCTTCATTAAATATGCGGATAGCATTGGGTACTCCGTCTCTTAAAGTATTGTAAGTATCTACTAATAGGTTGCAGTTGTCAGGGTAGGTTCTAGCATAGGCTCTGAATGCATCGAGTTCACTTGGAAACATTTGAACCCAACTATGTGCCATAGTCCCCATTGCAGGTATTCCATAATCCATATCAGATAAAGTGTTTGCTGTACCAACACATCCTCCTATATAAGCTGCCCTAGCCCCTAATATAGCAGAGTCATAGCTGTGGGCTCTCCTACTACCAAACTCAACAACTGATCTACCATTAGCTGCTCTAACGATCCTATTTGCCTTTGTAGCAACCAAGGATTGATGATTTATAGTAAGAAGTATCATAGTTTCTACTAATTGAGCTTGAATCAAAGGTCCTCTAACAACCACTATT
>CAZXWU010000139.1:2515-3562 GCA_964644495.1 uncultured Tissierella sp. | reverse complement strand
ATAGGAGTTCCCTCTGGTATAGCCCATACATCACATTCAAACTTAAAGTTTCTTAAGTAATTTAAAAATTCATCACTAAAGATATTTTTGCTCTTAAAATACTCAATATCATCTTCAGTAAAAGCTAGGTTATTAAAGTATTCGATGAGTTGTTCAACACCAGCCATTATAGCAAAGCCACCATCTTCTGGGATTGATCTGAAAAACATATCAAAACTGGCAATCTTGTTTTCCACATTATACTTGATAAAACCATTTCCCATTGTAAACTCATAAAAATCTGCCAGCATTGATAAATTTCTTTTGTGTCCGTAATTATTGGTATCCATAGTCTGTATATATCTCCTTTTACATTAATAAGTAAATTATAGACCTATAATCAAATAAATTCAACTATAGAACAAAAAAATAGATAGGTGACTTCTTATAACTTCTTAGAAATCACCTATCATTTAAAATAAAACTTTGTTGACCTACACCAACCTAAACATTTCGGTTCAATCATTTGTTCTAAAACTTCTAAACACTCCTCAAGCTAATCTTCGACTTAAATCTCAAATCTCAGACAACCCATATTAATTTTTGTGGTACAACAAAACAACTTTAATCTTATCTCATACTACCAATTCTTAATTCGTTGATTCAAAACTATCTACAGCTTAAATCTAAAACCATACTACGAACTTCAAAATTCTTAATTCGTTGATTCAAAACTATCTGCAACTTTAATCTAAATCCATACTACAAACTTTAAAATTCTTAATTTGTTGATTTAAAACTATCTACAGCTTTAATCTTACTTACCTAACAAGCTTACTTCTAAAACATTTAAAGCATCTTACATACTAAAACTAGGCTGGTAATAGGATCAACAAGTTTTATTTGCAACCAATAAAATTAGATAATAAATTCACTTCTAATTTTATTTATTAGGTTGTATTTCTATTATACCCATTTTTTGTATTTTAAAAATATTTTTTATAATAATAATATTTTTTTTATAAAAATTTTACCCGCCTTATAAATACACACTTATAGAGGTTTATG
>CAZXWU010000139.1:0-2505 GCA_964644495.1 uncultured Tissierella sp. | reverse complement strand
ATTTGGTTGTATTCTTATTATACCCACTTTCTGTATTTTAAACATATATTTATAAAATTTTTATAAAAAATTATATTTATTTTATAAAAAGTTTACCTGCCTTAGTAAATAGACACTTATAGAGCTTTATGTATTTAAATAAAAATATTTGACAAAATAAGAGATAGCTGATAATATTTAAGATACACCTACACGGGGGGTGGGGGTACTATATAAAAGGAGTGACAAATATGGCTAATAAAAAAATTGATATAGATATAATGGGTATGACTTGCGCAGCCTGTTCTACAAGAGTAGAAAAGGCATTAAATAAGCAAGAAGGAGTAGACAAGGCTGTAGTCAACCTTTTGTCTAACAAAGCAAGTGTTGAGTTTGATGATGAGAAGATCAAAGAAGGGGATTTAATAAAAATTATTGAAAAAACAGGATATGATGTCCCTCCAGTAAATAAAACACTATTAATAGAAGGTATGACCTGTACAGCATGTTCTACTAGAGTAGAAAAAGTCCTTAACAAGCTAGATGGTGTAACAAAGGCAAGTGTAAACCTATCTACCAATAAGGCTATGGTAGAATTTCCATCTGGGGCGATAGAGGTGGATACATTGATTAAGGCTGTTGAAAAGGCAGGTTATAAAGCTGAGTTAGAGGTTGAAAGAGATATGGATAGGGAAAAGGAACTAAGAGAAAAAGAAGTAAAATCTCTTAAGAAATCCTTTATAATATCAGCTATACTTTCTATACCTTTATTTGCAGGTATGTTTTTCCATATGGCTGGAGTCCCTACAATATTGGATAATGGCTGGTTTCAACTATTATTAGCTACACCAGTACAATTTATCATTGGGGCTAGATTCTATAAGGGAGCATATAAGTCCCTAAGAGGTGGCGGGGCCAACATGGACGTCCTAATTGCCATGGGTACATCTGCTGCATATTTCTTCAGTCTTTATAATTTATTAATAGGTGTTAATGAATTTTATTTCGAGACAGCAGCAGTTATCATTACACTGATATTATTAGGTAATCTATTTGAAGCTGTTGCCAAGGGTAAGACATCAGAAGCAATCAAAAAACTTATGGGTCTTCAACCTAAAACAGCTAGGGTAATAAGAGATGGCATTGAAATAGACTTAGCCATTGAAAAGCTTGAAATAGGAGATATTATTGTTGTGAGACCTGGAGAGAAAGTACCAGTAGATGGTGTTATAGTAGAAGGTCATTCAGCATTAGATGAATCAATGCTAACAGGTGAAAGTATACCTATTGATAAAAGCATAGGTGATGAAGTAATTGGCGCTACTATTAATAAATTTGGGTCATTTAAGTTCGAAGCTAAAAAAATTGGTAAAGATACAGTATTATCCCAGATTGTTAAATTAGTAGAAGAGGCCCAAGGGTCAAAGGCACCAGTTCAGAGATTAGCTGACAAGATATCGGGCATATTTGTTCCAACAGTAATTGTTATTGCCTTGCTAACATTTATTGGCTACTATTTTATTGGTGGGGATTTCAATAGAGGTCTTATCAATGCTGTGGCAGTACTAGTAATAGCCTGTCCTTGTGCCTTGGGATTAGCTACACCTACTGCAATTATGGTTGGTACCGGTAAAGCAGCAGAGAATGGTATTTTGATAAAATCAGGTGAGCATTTAGAAAGAGCCCACAAGATGGACACTATAATATTTGATAAAACAGGAACCATAACAAAAGGTGAACCTGAAGTCACAGATATATTGAGTTTCAATAATATTGAAGAAGATGAAGTCCTAAGAATTGCAGCATCTGTAGAGAAGGTATCCGAGCATCCTCTGGGTCAATCAATTGTAGAATATGCCCAAGATAAAGATATTGAATTAACAGATACTGAAGAGTTCATGTCCATATCAGGTAAAGGTCTAAGGGCAGTATTTGAAGGAAAAGATGTTTTAATAGGCAATAGAAGATTGATGAGGGAAAACAATGTAGAGATTGAAACTTATGAGGGTGAAATGCTTAGATTAGAAAAAGAAGGAAAAACAGCCATGCTAATAGCATTAAATGGAGCAATTTCTGGTATAATAGCAGTAGCAGATCAAATAAAAGATACTTCATTAAAAGCAATCAAAGAATTACAAGCAATGGGTTTAGAAGTATATATGATAACAGGTGACAATGAAAGAACAGCAAAAGCCATAGCTAAACAAGTAGGTATAGAAAATGTCTTAGCTGATGTATTACCAGAAAACAAATCAGAAGCTGTAGAAAGACTTAAATCAGAAGGCAAACATGTAGGCATGGTAGGAGACGGTATAAACGATGCTCCAGCCTTAGCTGCATCAGATGTAGGATTTGCTATAGGTACAGGTACTGATGTGGCCATGGAAGCAGCAGACATCACTCTAATGGGTGGAGACTTAAATGGAGTAGTTACAGCCATAAGATTAAGCCATAGAACTATGAAGACCATAAAACAAAATCTGTTTTGGGCATTTTTCTATAACTCAGTAGGTATACCATTTGCAG
>CAZXWU010000138.1:0-5175 GCA_964644495.1 uncultured Tissierella sp. | reverse complement strand
TGTAATTGTATAGCTAAAGCCTTATTGGACAAAAATAAAATAGTAATCTATCAAACAGCATTTACTATTTTAGATATATTGGAGAACAGGAGATTTGGTAAAGGAGACAAAGACTTAAGCAACTATCAGTACGATCTTTTATTTGAAGCAGACCTCTTGATAATAGATGATTTAGGTACAGAGGTATCTAATACATTTACAAATGCAGAGATATTTAACATTGTAAACACCAGACTATTAAGGTCAAAAAAGACCATTATATCAACAAATCTAACACCAAAGGAAATATCCGATACATATACGGATAGGGTATTTTCAAGGATTTTTGACAAGTTTAACCCACTGAAGTTTTATGGCAATGATTTAAGATGGGAATAGTGGAGGGACAAAATGGCAAATAAAAAACAAGGCGGAATTAGAGATTATTTAGTAAAAATACTTAATGGTATGGCATTGGGTTTGTTTTCATCACTTCTAATAGGACTTATAATCAAACAAGTTGGTAGCCTGATTGGAAGTAGTCTTTTGATAAACTTTGGAGATGTTGCACAAAAACTAATGGGACCAGCTATCGGTGCAGGTGTAGCCTATAGTGTAAAAGCCTCACCACTTGGTATTTTCTCATCTGTAGTAGTAGGAGCACTAGGTGCTGGTTCTATAAGCTTCTCTGGAGCAAATGCCATTATAAACACTGGAGAACCAGTGGGAGCATTTATAGCAGCCTTAGCTGCAGCTGAATTTTCAAAGCTAATACAAGGGAAGACAAAGGTGGACATAGTACTGGTACCTATCTCTACAATAATTGTAGGGGGATTAGTTGGTAATTATATATCTCCATATATAGCTGCTTTTATGACCTATATTGGTAACTTTATTAATATGGCCACTGAACTACATCCTATACCTATGGGTATTATCGTATCAGTGTCCATGGGAATCATACTTACATTACCTATAAGCTCAGCAGCCTTAGCCATGTCTTTGAAACTATCAGGGATTGCAGCAGGAGCAAGTGTAGTGGGCTGTTGCGCCAATATGGTAGGATTCGCAGTGGCTTCCTATAAGGAGAATGGTATTGGGGGACTTCTTGCCCAGGGATTAGGAACTTCGATGCTCCAAATGCCAAATATCATAAAAAAACCTATAATATGGCTACCTGCTATAGTAGCCTCAGCAATATTAGGGCCCATATCATCAGCGGTTTTGAGAATGGAAAGCAATTCCATAGGTGCAGGGATGGGCACTAGTGGCCTTGTGGGACAATTCGCTACTATCGATGTGATGGGAGGATCCCCGAGAGTTTTAATAACCATATTATTTATGCATATTATATTACCAGGTCTTATATCATATGGTGTTTCTGGATGGATGAGAAAAAAGGACTATATAAAGCCAGGGGATATGAAACTTTAATGCATATATATTAACCATAGTCATATATTTATAATAAGACAAACTACACATTATAGATTATTAGCAAATGGACAAGGTGACAGCTTTCTTGTCCACACAAATTAAATATTTGGTTAGAGATAATGAGAACCATAATTATGCTTTCGAGAGAAAGTATAATTATGGTTTATTTTTTTCTAATATAAGGAGGAGAAAATATGTATGATGTTACCATTATTGGAGCAGGAATCGTTGGAAGCTTCATAGCTAGGGAGTTGGCTAGATATGATTTGAAAATACTAGTATTAGAAAAGGACAACGATATAGCCAATGGGACCACAAAAGCTAATAGTGCCATAATACATGGAGGTTATGATGCAAAACCTAATACATTGAAGGCTAGATTTAATGTTGAAGGCAATGGTATGTTTGACAAAATATGTGAAGAATTAGATGTTCCAATGGCACGCCTTGGATCCCTTGTAGTTGCTTTTAGTGAAGAAGAAATGGCTACTATAAAGAATCTATATGAACAAGGCCTGATTAATAAGGTCCCAGATTTAAAAATTCTAAATAAAGAAGAATTAGTAGAGAAAGAGCCAAATATAAGTGAAGACGCTTTAGGGGCTCTATATTCACCGACTGCTGGAATATTTGGTCCTTGGGAACTAGCCATTGGCCTTATGGAAAATGCCATGGAAAATGGTGTGGATTTATTATTAAATAGTGAGGTTATCAATATAGAAAAGCTTGAGGATGCTTATAAGCTTTATACAAGGGATAAGGAGATAAGCTCAAGATATGTAGTCAACTGTGCAGGAGTCTATGGAGACAAAATCCATAATATGGTTGCACCCCCTTCCTTTACAATCAAACCAAGAAGAGGTCAATATTTCTTATTGGATAAAACGGCAGGGAATACAGTCAATAGTGTCATCTTCCAATGCCCAACAAAGGTAAGTAAGGGAGTAGTAGTTTTACCAACTGTTCATGGCAATCTTCTAATTGGACCTGATGCAGAAGATATAGGAGATAAAAATAATACTGAGACAAGTATAAATAGTCTAAATTATATAAGGTCAACAGCTATGCAAACCTCTAGCAAAATACGTTTTAATAAGGTAATAACATCCTTTGCGGGCTTGCGGGCATCACCTTCTAGTGGAGATTTTATAATTGGAGAAGTGAAAGAAGCAAAAGGTTTTGTTGATGTAGTAGGTATTGAGTCGCCTGGGCTTTCAGCATCCCCTGCTATTGGAAAATATGTTGTTCAATTATTGAAGGATATAGATGGTAATTTTAAAGAAAATCATAAATTCAATCCTATAAGAAGAGAAATGATACGTTTCATGGATTTAAGCCAAGAAGAAAAACAAGAAATTATAAAAAAGGATCCTAGCTACGGAAGGATTATCTGTAGATGTGAAAATATTACAGAAGGAGAAATAGTAGATGCGATACACAGAAAGGCAGGAGCAACTACAGTGGATGGAATTAAGAGAAGAGTAAGGCCTGGAAGTGGACGTTGCCAAGGAGGATTTTGCCAACCTAGGGTTATTGAAATTTTAGCTAGAGAATTAAATATAGATATTACCAAAGTATATAAAGATGGATTAAATACAAATATTGCCACGGAAGAGACTAAACAAAAAATCGAGTATTAAGAATAGAGTTTCCAATAAGAAAAGTAGGAGATGATTCTATGCTAATTTACGATATTGTAGTAGTTGGCGGAGGGCCAGCAGGTTTGGCAGCAGCTATTGAAGCCAAGAAAAATGGAATAGAAAATATATTGCTTATTGAACGGGATAGGGAATTAGGAGGGATACTTCAGCAATGTATACACAATGGATTTGGCCTACATATTTTTAAAGAGGAGCTAACAGGGCCGGAGTATGCAGAAAAATTTATAAATGAACTATATGAACTAGGGATCGAATACAAATTAGATACGATTGTGTTAGATATATCTAGGGATAAGGTAGTCACAGCCATAAATACAGTGGATGGATTGATAAATATACAAGCTAAGGCAGTAATACTAGCCATGGGATGTAGAGAGAGAACTAGGGGGGCTTTAAATATTGCTGGAACTAGGCCAGTAGGTATTTATAATGCAGGCTTGGCACAGCGTCTTATAAATATGGAAGGCTATATGGTTGGGAAAAAAGTAATCGTATTGGGTTCTGGTGACATAGGTCTTATAATGGCTAGGAGGTTGGTCCTAGAAGGTGCAGAGGTCATAGGGGTTCTGGCAAGAGGTGGTTACGCAGCAGGGCTTGGAAGAAATGTTGTTCAGTGTTTATATGATTATAATATACCTTTAATGTTAAGGCATACTATAGTAAAAATCAATGGCAAGGATAGAGTGGAAAGCGTAGTTGTAGTTAAAACCGATGAAAAGAAGAATCCTATAGCTGGAACAGAGGAAGTCTATGAGTGTGACGCAGTTCTATTATCAGTAGGTTTAATTCCAGAAAATGAACTATCCACAAACCTAGGAATAAAACTAGATAGAAATACTGGTGGTCCTATTGTAAATGAGTTGATGGAAACAGATTGTCCAGGAGTATTTGCCTGTGGAAATGTACTCCATGTTCATGATGTAGTAGATTATGTAACAAGGGAGAGTCAAAAGGCAGGTAGATCAGCATCAGAATATGTAAAAAATCATCTTAAATCAACTGAAAAGTATATAATAACAAAAGCTGAGAAAGGCGTTAAATATATAGTACCCCAAGTCATAGGCACTGGTAATTTGGGGAAGACAGTAGAATTATATATGAGGGTGAATGATAAATATAAAGACTCAAAGATCATAGTAAAACTTGATAATACAATAATTAGACAATTAAAAAAGACTCATTTGATTCCTAGTGACATGGAAAGATTGGTATTAGATTCCAGATTGTTGTCTGCTAAAGAAGGGTCTGTATTAACAGTAGAAATAAGTAGTCAGGAGGGGTAGAAGTGAAAAAAAAAGAGATGATTTGTATAGTATGCCCTATTGGCTGTAGTCTTCAAGTAGTGGAAGACCCTACAAACGAATCAGGCTATATAGTTAGGGGGCATCAATGTGATAAAGGAAGGGTTTATGGAATAAAAGAAATGACTAATCCAACAAGACTTATAACTTCTACTGTAAAGATCAAGGGGGGAGATCTTCCTAGACTTCCAGTAAGAACAGATAGGGAAATACCCAAGAATTTGATTTTTGATTCTATGAAGATAATCAATGAAATAGAAGTAGAAGCACCAATTAGTATGGGAGATATACTAGTAGAAAATATTTTAGAAAGCGGATCTAATATAGTAGCATCAAGAAGCTTTAAAAAGAAAAAATAAATTTTTAAAATAGATAATATTATAAAATCCCAGACATATATATTAAATAGGACAAGAAGGAATTACCATAAAATTAATGAGGTGGCTAAGATGGCCAGGGATTTTTATAATCATATAGATGACAATCCTATTATAGCAGCTATAAATAAGCTAGACAAAATCAAAGAAGTAATTGATTCGCCTTGTAAAATTATATTCTTGCTAACAGGGGATATTTTAAACATTGAAGAAATTGTTAATGAACTTAAAAAACACAATAAATTAGTATTTGTTCATATTGATCTAATAGGCGGGTTTTCAAAAGATATTATAGCATTGAAATATTTAAATAATACTATTAGGGCGGATGGAATAATAACAACCAAAAGTAATCTTATTAAAGCTGCTAAGGAATTAAAAATCTTTACTATCCAAAGATTGTTTATATTAGACTCTTTG
>CAZXWU010000137.1:4446-5179 GCA_964644495.1 uncultured Tissierella sp. | reverse complement strand
CAACCCCCGTCCCTCTGTCCCTAGATAATATTATCCTTTATCTCATTGATATAATTTATCAAGTCTTGATTTGAAATATTTAACCTTTTCATAATGGCAGTGCCAATAATAGCACCATGGAAACCCTCATCTAATAAGTCTTTTACTTTCTCTTTAGTATCTATACCAAATCCAGCAAATATCCTAGCATTAGGATGTTTAAGCCCTAATTCAAGCATCCTTTGATAAGAATCTTCATTATCAGCCATTCCAGTAGGCCCATCATATAGTTGACCATATACAATAGAAGAACTCTTGACCCTTTTATTTATCTCCTCATCACTTAGGCTAGGCTTGATAAATTTTAAAACGTCCACCCCACTAGCCTCAAGGTCCCTATCCAAATCCAAATGTTCCTCAAAGCTACAATCCGGTATAACTATAGCATCAATAAGACCTTCCTTAGCAAGATCCATATATATACCTGTATCTATAAAATCCTCCTTGTAAGCCATGAGCCATATAGGCTTAGAAGTTGCCCCCCTTATCTCCCTCCAATAGTCTATGTCATCACACAGACCTAAGTCCACCTCTTCATGGGCCTTGCTTATGACCTCACCATCAGCATAGGGATTAGTAGATGGAAAGCCTATCTCCACTACATCAAGATCTGTGTCCTCCAACTCCCCTAATAATTCAATAAACCTCCCACCATTTGGATATCCGGCTAGGAGATAGCCTACCACCAATCCTT
>CAZXWU010000137.1:0-4436 GCA_964644495.1 uncultured Tissierella sp. | reverse complement strand
TTATTATATTAATAATATCAAGATTCCTTTTAGAGCGAATACTTATCAATCTCTTTCACTTCCTATCTTTTGCACAACAACAGCTGCAATTATTATAAATCCAGTAAATAAATCCTGCATAAATGTAGGAACTTGCAATATAGTCAGGCCATTAGCCAATATACCCAAGATAGCTGCCCCTACAAATGTACCCCAGATATTGGGAACTCCCTCCTTAAAGATAGTCCTACCAATAAATACAGCAGCATATGATTGAAGAAACAGTCCTCCACCACCAGTTGGATGGGCAGATCCCAATCTAGAAGACAAGAGTACTCCAGTAAAAGCCGCCAATGAAGCACAAAGTGCAAATGCCAATATCTTGTACTTCTTTACATTGATACCAGACACCTCTGATGCTAGCTCATTTCCACCTATAGCATATAGTTTCCTACCAAAGGCCATATGTCTCATAATAAACCAAAAGAGTACAGTAACCAATAGCATGATAATAGTTAGTAGGGGTATGCCAAAATAAGAAGTAGAACCGACATACTTATATGCCCTAGGAATATTCTCGAATATTGTCGAACCACCAGTAAACCAAAAAGTGAATCCTTCCAATATGGTACTCATGGCCAGAGTAATTATAAAGGATAATACCCTAAATTTCGTCACAATCCACCCATTTACAAACCCAATAAAAAACGCAACTACAAGGGGTATTATAAAACAAAGAACAATAGGCAGACCCTCTACAGCTAACCTAGCCCCCAATACTCCACCTAAAGAAGCCACAGCCCCTACAGATAAGTCAAACTCCTCTATGCTCATTACCAAGGTAGCACCTATAGCTATGATGACCAAAAGTGAAATCTGTCTTGATATATTTACAAGATTATTGACAGTAGCAAAAGAATTAGGCCTGAGGATTGCAAAGATAATTACTATGACAATCCCAGCAAAAATTGTTCCATATGATTTCAACATATCTCTAAAGTCTAATTTTCTCTCCATTTAAAAAACCTCCTTCCTAGATGATCAATTATAGCAATATGATAGAACTTCTTCCGAAGTTAAGTTTTTATTTTCAATTAACTTTGTAGTCCGACCCTCTACTATTATTTGGATATTGTCCGCGACTTCTAGCATTTCCTTCAAATCTGAGGTCACAAATACTATTGCGTTTCCTTCCTCAGCCTTTCTTCTCAATAGATTGTGAATTTCCTCCCTGGTTTTTACATCAACAGCCTGAGTCGGTTCATCACATAAGAATATATTAGGCTTAGTAAGCAAGGTTTTAGCAAATACAATCTTCTGTTGATTACCACCAGACAATTGGGATACTATTTGATCTATCCCCTTAGTCTTGATATCAAGAGACTCTATCTGAGCCTTTGTATCCTCTATCTCCCTCTTACTATCCATTACACCATTTTTAGCATACTTATCTATTTTACTTAAGACAATATTTCTTCTAACAGTTAGGCTCCCTATCAAGGCCTTGCCCCTTCTATCTTCAGCTATGAGGACCATACCCTTTTCAATGGATTTTCCCGGGCTTCTCTTGTGGTATTCATCTCCACCTACTATGACCTTTCCATTGACACTTTTATTCAGTCCATAGATAGTCTCCAATAGTTCAGTCCTCCCACTACCACTCAAACCAAATATCCCTAGGATTTCCCCTTGGTGGGCAGTAAAGGAAGCATCCTTGATTTTCTGATCAGCTGATTGTATATTCTCCACTCTTAATAGCTCATCACCTATGATATGATTTGTCATTAGCTTCTTACTTTGCCAGTTATCAGTCATCAAAGCCACTATACCATTCAAATCTATTTCCTTAGTATTGACAGTGTCTACCAGCTTACCATTTTTGAATACAGTAATCCTATCTGTCAACTGAAATATCTCCTCCATCCTATGAGTAACATAGAGGATAGATGTACCTCTTTCTTTAAGTTTCATGATGGTATCAAATAATATATTTACTTCCTTATCAGTCAATGAAGCCGTAGGTTCATCCAGTATAAGGAGCTTACAGTCTGTCATCATGGCCCTAATGATTTCAATAAGGGTTCGCTGAGGTGGGGTCAAATCATTAGCCGGAATATTTAGAGGAACCTCTATTGAGAGTTCCTCCATTAGCTTTTTGACCTCATCCTCCATCTTCTTCCAATCAATAGCAAGCTTTCCCTTTTTCTCATAATCAAGGCCTAAATATATGTTTTCAATCCCATTAAAAGTTGGGATCAAATGCCTATCTTGGTGGATAACATTGATACCAAGATCCCTACTTTCAGTTGGATTAGTAATACTTACCTTGTCTCCTTGCCAGACAACCTCACCCTCTTCAAGTGAATAAACACCTGTCAAGATCTTTATAAGAGTAGATTTACCAGCACCATTCTCCCCAACAAGGCCATGTATTTCCCCAGGCTTTATCTTTATATCTATGTCTCTAAGAGCATACACTTCACCAAATTTTTTACTCAATCCCTTTGTTTCAAGCAACAATCCCATCACCTCCTGAAAATTTAGGTCTGTCTCTTAACTATTCTGTTATCAAAGTTGCAGGAGCGTATTTGTCACCTTTTTCCAATGTATTTCCATCAAACAAGCTTGCCATTTCATTAACTACAATCTCAGCCATTCCCTCAAAGTTTTGACCTACAGTAGCCTTGATAGCTGAACCTTCTTTAATCATCTCTATAGCTTGACTATTGCCATCTACACCAGCCACTATTATCTCATCTCTGCCTGCAGCTTCCAATGCTTGTGCTACTCCGATTGCAGGCTCATCCCATGCAGCCCAAACAGCATCTATAGAACCAACTTCTGGATTTGATAATAAGAGGTTCTCCATTATTTGTCTTGAGCTTTCAATTGGACCAGGCACTTCAACATGTTGTTCAGTTACTAAGTTTATATTTGGAAAATCTGGTAATAAATCATCCAATGCTTCAGATCTCTTTATAACACCAGGATGTGGCCTATGAGTCAGTGCAATTATATTTCCTTCATTGCCAAGAGCATCAAATAAAAACTCTGTCAATTGAACGCCCATTGCATAGTTATCAGAAGTAGCATTGATTTCCATACCTTCGATAAAACCAGCGTCACAACCAAATACAGGTATCCCTGCTGCTGCTGCGTTTTCTATTTGAGTTTGGACTTGGTTAGGGTCAGTACTTACAAGAACCATTGCATCTACATTAGCTGAAATAGTATCTTCCATACGACTAGCTAAATCACCAAAGTCACCCTTAGTATCTACTACAGTCACATTCCATCCCTTTGATTCCATACCAGCCTTCATAGTTTCTACCATTTGATTTGTAGTTACAGAAGATAAGTATGGAGTCAGGATTGATACCTGTTCTACATCACCATTGCCACCCTCAGATGTACAAGCTGCCAAACCAAGAACTAATACAAACACCATAATTAATGATAATATCTTTTTCATTTTTCTCCCCCTAATTTTAATTTTTAACTTAATATACCCTTAGCTGTTTCAAGATTAGTTATTAAAACATCTATATAATCTCCTGAGAGAACAGCTCTGATAGCCTCTACCTTGCTCTTACCTTGAGCAATAGCAATTATCTTTGATTTTTGAATACTATCCAATGTTTGGCCAATGGTCCTATTTGTAATTTCATTATCAATGATATTACCATTGGCATCCAAATATGAGCCACAAACCGATGCAACTGCACCCATCTCTTTTAACCTTTCTATTTCTTCCAAGGTCAAGGCACCAGCCACTACAGATGTGGAATTTTCAGCAATCTGTCCTACCCCTACTATAGCTACATCACACCTAGTCCCTATATCAAGAACCTGGGCAATCTCTGGCTCACTTATTAGGATATCCTTGGACTCTGCCTTCTTGACAAGAACTGGGGCATTGAGAAGATAGTATTTGCTCCCGGTTTTATCAGCAAAGAATTGGGAAATAATATTAGCATGCCAATCAGCACCACCAGATCCCAAGCCTCCAATCAAGGGAACAAAGTCTAGTCCATGCCTCTCAAAGTTATTAATAGATCTAACAAGGGCTGAAATTGTTTTCCCACTCATAATACCTACAGACCCTTGATTGGGTATATATACCTCAAGTTGGTCTGCAGCCTGTCTCCCAAGCTCTACCAAGGCAGTATCACTTGCCAAACCATCAGTATTAAATACCAAGGCATCCTGTAGACCAAATTTCTCGATCAATTGCTTTTCAAGACTAGTTTCATTAGCATAGGGGTTGTGGATCTTTATGGTCACTATATTATTTGCCCTAGCATTTGTCATAATCCTACTTATCTGTGGCCGTGAAATACCCAGCCTTCCAGCAATCTCCTTTTGACTCAGATTGTCCTTGTAATATAGCTCACATACCTTAATAGTCAACCTTTCATTCTCAGTAATAGCCATCTCCATCACCACCTTGCACATTT
>CAZXWU010000136.1:0-5189 GCA_964644495.1 uncultured Tissierella sp. | reverse complement strand
TAAAGCCAACATTTTATAAAGTTCTGTTAAAGTCTCATTAATCATCTCATTTTCCCCTGAGAACTCAACTCTATATCCTTCAGGAATTTCATAGCTTTCAAATCTGTTTTCAAAGTCTCTACTAACGAGACCTATATTGTAGTCTCTTTCGATATTAGCTGAAACAGATATATATCTTTCCTGGGCATCCCGTCTTATAGAAGGAAGACCACTGCCTTCAGTTATCTCAGCAATATCTATGAGCTTTACTTGATTTTCTTCTCCCTTGTGGTTGACTTCCATTGTTAAATCTTCTAAACCTTCCATATCTATATTCTGCTTTTCATCATCAACTACGATAACTGGGAAATCCTTGTTATTAACTGTTAAAGTTGTAGATGTTTTCCCTGCTGAAAGTTGATTGTTTATACTTGCAAAGATTTGTGCAACTGTTAAACCATTTTCCATTGCTTTATCTTTATCTACGGTGATTTTAATTTCAAGAGCTTCTTCATCTATTCCATCCGATATATCAACTGTTCCATCTATATCTTCCAATATACTTGCTATATCTCTTGATATTTCTCTTAGAGTATCTATCTCTCTACCTTTAACTATAACTTCAATTCCAGACCCCATCATGGCTGTCATATCTGATGATGAGTTTACATTAACTATAATACCAAGGTCCTCTGCTGAATCAATAATTTCTTTTTCAATTTCTCTGTTGTTACCAACCGCTTCTTCTTCAAGGATTATATAAAGGGACATGGAATTATTATTAGACATTCCAGGCCCAAATCCTCCCATACCGATGGATCCACTTTGGAATGCACCGACTGTTTCTATTCCATCTATGTCCATGACTCTTTCCATAAAGGTATCAGTGGAAGAATATATGTCTTGAGATTCACCATTATCTGGCAATTCTATCATGACGGACATTTCCGGACTACTCATTTCCGGTATAAATGAGGTCCCTGATGCAATGCCAAAGTATATACTAGTCCCAAACAATGCAAAAACCAATACCATTATAATCAACTTATACTTTAAAGCACCTCTTAATAATGTCTCATAAGAACTCAATATTTTATTGAATACATTACCCGTCTTTTTCTGAGCCTTCTTAAACATACTTGCAGATGTTGCTGGTACTACTGTAAGGGCAATTATTAAACTTGCAAATAAAGAATAAGCGATAGTTAACCCCATATCGGAGAATAGTTCTCTTGTTACACCATCAGTGAATACTATAGGTAAAAACACCACTACAGTTGTCAAAGTAGAGCCTAGTAGTGCTCCTGAGACCTCTTTGGCACCTTGCATCGATGCTTCCATGGCTGATAAGCCTTCCGATCTTAAACGATATATGTTTTCAATTACAACTATTGAATTGTCTACTAACATTCCCACACCAAGTGCTAAGCCTGCCAGTGATATAATATTTATAGTAACACCTGTAAAGTACATCATAGCGATTGCAAACACAATACTTATAGGTATTGATAAAGCTATAATAAGTGTTGGCTTTATATCCCTTAGGAATAAAACAAGTACTAGAACAGCTAATATTCCACCATATAAAATATTATCAAGAACTGAATCTACAACTATATCTATATACATTCCCTGATCCATTAGGTGGGTAATAGATACATCTTCATATTCTCCAACTATTTGATTGGCTCTTAGACCTATACTATCTGATACTTCAGCTGTTGAATAGTTACTTTGCTTTTGGAATATCAATATAACGGCATCATTTCCATTCACTTTAGCATAAGTGTCCTCTGAATTATCTCTGTATTCTATATCAGCTACATCCTCTAAGTCTACCCTTCCAATTCCTTCTATCCCAGTATCAAATAAGAATAAAGATTTTAGCTCATCGGCATCTTGGATCTTATCTCCTACTTTAACTAAGTAGTCCCTACTATCTTCAGAGATATATCCTGCAGGCATTGAGAAATTCTGAGCCATAAGTATTCCGGATATCATCTCCTCTGTAATTACGTCGTCTAAAGAAGCCTTCTTATATGCTTCTTGTCTAGCCTTTTCAAACTCATCTACTTGCTCATCTAATGTATTTTGAGCAGACAATAACTCTTCCCTTGCCTTAGCAATTTCCCTTTCTAAAGTTGCCTTTCCTTCTACCAGCTGAGCCTCTTGGCTATTTAATTCCAATCTATTAGATGCTACTGAGGTTCTTTGACCTTCAAGTTCAGTAATTTTTTCATTTACAGCATTCAACCCAGCTTGAGTTTGAGCCTTGTTTAATTCAAGCTCCTCTAATCCTTCATTTATGCTTGCTAGATATGACCTTTGTTCATTTGTTAGAAATATTCCCAAGCCTTCAAGTTGTTCCTTCGCAGCAAGTAACTCTTCCTCTTTCTCATTTAATGTATCTAATACAGTTTCTAAATCATCCTTGGTCCTAAGGAGTTCTTCTTCACCTGATTGAATTGCAGATTCTGCAATTACAATCTGCTCAAGTCCTGCTTGAATCGCTTCTTCACCTTCAGTTATGCTAGCACTTTGTGTCCTATACTCAGACTCTAATGCTGACAAAGCATTTTCTAACTCCTTTTTCCCATTTAATAATGTATCCTCTACTTCTGAAAGTTCTGAGTCAATTGATGATATGATTTTCTTATTTAAGCTTTCTATCTTTTCTTGACTTATTAATACCTCGATATTTTCCTCTACTAAGCCAAGACCTTCTACAGATGCAACCCCTTCTACACTTTCAAATTTAGGGATTATATCTTCATTTACAAAACTTGTAATCTCTTCTATACCCATACCCTGAACATCAACAGATGATACCATCACAGGTAGCATATCAGGATTTAGCTTCATTATCATAGGTGAGCCTATGCTTTCATTCCAATAAGGCTTAATCATATCGATTTTGCTATCGATTTCGATTATAGCTGAGTCCATATTAACATTGTTACTAAACTCAAGTATTACCATGGACATATTTTCATTGGAAATTGAGCTTACATTTTCAATATTGCTAGTAGTAGCTAATGTCTCTTCAACAGGTCGTGTAACAACCATCTCTACCTCTTCAGGACTAGCGCCTGGATAAGAAGTTACTACTACAACATAAGGCAAATCAATACTAGGTAGTAAATCAGTCTGTAAATTCATAAATGAAACAACACCAAGTATAAGTATTAAAACTACACCTACAAGAACAGTATAGGGTTTTTTGACACTAAATTTTGAAAGCATGTTGGTCCTCCTAATATTCTAAATTGTCACTACGTTCCGACCGACTGGTCAGTCACTAGTTTATATAATATATCATTACTTTATATTCTGTCAATATTGGATAAGTAGTAAAAGTAGATATACATTAAATTTTTTTATAAATTAATTTAATTATCATATTATGTGATTAGACATACATGGTTATACAGGGATATATAGAAAAAGAAGACAAGTAAACTTGTATTTGTTTAGATTTTGGACAGACACTAATTCACTCATGTTTATCAGTCCCCCTTTATAACATAATACCATATATATAGTGAAATCTTGATAATTTGGAAAGTTTAGGGCAGAAAAATAAACCCACACAATCATTTTATAGATCATGTGGCTTTTCTAAATATCTATGGAAGATTGATACCTATCATTCCGCCTATGGCACCTAATATGCTAGCCAGCAGTAGGCGTATTAATAAAAACAATCCTAAGTTTAGCGACCTATTGAATATTAGGTTAATAATTATTATTACAAGATAATATAGAAAACCTAATATAGCACCATTTAGCCATCCCTTTTCTTTAATCTGTCTGCCTAATATTGCACTTGATACTACAATACTTATTGTTAATACAAAATTGTTCAGCAGTGTCATTTGTGATTCTCTAATATCTGTAAATCTTAATAATAGGCCTACTATCAAGAGTAAAATAAAAGTTATAATAAATGCAAGACCCAATCCTTTTAGCCAATAATTTGGATAAATCTTGTTTTTCATAAAACCACCCCCTTAGATATATCTATTTCATTAAAGGGGTAAATATAACAAAAAACTCCCTAAAAAGGAAGTTTTCTTTATTGCAAATTAATCTTTTTTGTTAACTACTGAACCGATAGCCCATCTAGTAAGTTCTAGTCTTGTTTTTGTAGATCCAACCTCAAGTATAACTTGGTCTTCTTTAACAGTAACTACCTTACCTAAAATTCCACCTATGGTAATTACATCATCACCAACGCTTACGCTATCTCTCATTGAATTGATTTCTTTCTCTTTTTTCTTTTGAGGTCTAATAGCAAAGAAGTAAAAAATCGCTAGCATACCAATAGGTAATAGTAAACCTTGTAATTGTTGTGCATTCATTATCTTATCCCTCCTAATTATGTACTAATATCTATTATACAGTATTTTCCTCAAAAATCATTAGAAATCTTAAATATATCCATATTTTCTATAAAACTCATCCTTATATTCAAGCAATCTATCCTCTTTAATAGCTTCTCTTATATTTTCCATAAGTTTAATTAGAAAATATAGATTATGAATAGTTGCCAGTCTTGCACCTAGGATTTCATCAACATTAAATAGGTGTCTTACATATGCTCTAGAATAATTTTTACATGCATAGCAATCACACTCAGGATCTATAGAAGTAAAATCCTTTTTATATTTGGCATTTTTGATAACTACCCTACCTTGGCTAGTAAGGAGTGTACCATTTCTAGCAACTCTAGTAGGTAGGACGCAGTCAGCCATATCAATCCCTCTAATAACGGATTCAAACAGGTAATCTGGTGTACCTACACCCATATTGTATCTTGGTTTATCCTTAGGCAGCAAAGGAGTAGTAAAATCAAGAATGTCACACATCATATCTAAGGGTTCCCCAACACTTAAACCACCAATTGCATATCCAGGGAAGTCCATTTCTACTAAATCCTTAGCACTCTCTTCCCTCAAATCCTTGTACATGCCACCTTGCACTATACCAAATAGAGCTTGTTTATCAGTGTACTTATGATAGTCTTTACACCTTTTGGCCCAACGAGTGGTCCTTTCCATAGATTGCTTAGCATACTCATAAGTAGCCGGATAAGGTGTACATTCATCAAATGCCATCATTATATCAGAGCCAAGTGCATTTTGTATCTCCATAGATTTTTCTGGACTGATAAAGTGTTTGGATCCATCTATATGAGACCTAAACTCTAC
>CAZXWU010000135.1:0-5200 GCA_964644495.1 uncultured Tissierella sp. | reverse complement strand
CTTTGAATTAATTCCGTTAATAATTGACTTGTCATTTTGTTCCTCCTTATTTAAGGACACAATAGTTGTGTGTCTTTTATTTATGGAAATGTTATCATAGTAGTTTGACTTTGTCAACTAATTATAGTAAATTATTATTATGAATTGGAGGAGTTTGTATTATGTTAAAAATATCTATAATTAGTCCCAAAATTTCAATGTCCATTATTGATAAAATACTTGAAAAAAATCAATATGATTGTGAATTTCTTATATATACCTATGATAGATTAACTGATGTATTAGATATATATAATGAATGTAAAGATATAGTGGATGGGATATTTTTTAGTGGGGAACGGGGATATATATACCTAAATCAAGAAATTAAAGACTTATCTATCCCTTGTAAATTTATTTTCTACGATACATTGCACATATTATCACTTTTTCTAAATTTATCACTTGATAATCCAGGTCTACATTTAAACAGAGTTTATACAGATTTCTTAGGTCCTATTAATAATTACTATGGTGTAAAAGATTATTTAAAAAAGGAGCACCTACCATATTTTAATGAAAGTAGTATTATTGACTATGAAGAGATGTTGGGTCAGGCTACAGAACTTTGGGAGAATAAGGAAATAGATTTAATGTTAACCAGAGCAACTACCAACCTTAAAAATATAGAAGACTCAGGTATACCTTTTATACATATACTTCCTAGTGAAGAGGTTATATCAAATGCTATAGAAAATGCCATAGATGAAATAAAGTTATATAAGGTAAAAAATTCATCTAAAGTTATTTGTTTAATTAAACCATTCTATAGTAGCCCACCTGATCTAAATCAACGAGAATACATTGAAATTTCAATGCATAAGAAACTCATTGATATTAAAAAATCATTAAAGAAAAATATTAATATAACCCTTATATCTGGTAGATTTGAATTACTATTTTATGATGACGAGGAAGATATTAACCTAAGGAAAATAAGATATATTATAGAAGCTTTAAAGGAAAGTGATGAATTTCAATTTAATTTAGGAACAGGGATTAGCGCCGACTTTGATAATAGTAGATATTTAGCCGAGAAAGCATTAATAGAATCTATGGAATATGGTTTAAATGATGGTTTTGCTATTGACGATAATGAAAATATTGTCGGACCTCTATCTCAAGTAAATACCCTTACCTACAACGCTAATAATCCAAATGTAGAAATTTTTGCAAAGGAAAATAATATTGACATAAGCAATGTATATAGGATTTTAGGTATATATAATAAGAATAAAAACGAAGTTATGAATTCCGAAATCCTATCTAAATGGCTTAATATAACTCAAAGAAGTTGTAATCGGATAATAGTTCAACTTGTAGAACATAACCTAATCAAAGAAACTAATGTTGAACAAATTAAAGGAAAGGGACGACCTCCTAAATACTACAAATTTAATAAATTAGATATGGATAATATGTTTTTTAAGGGTAATTGACAAAGAAACCTCCGTATTGTAAACTATAATTAATATCTAGGTTTACAATGCGGAGGTTTATAATAGTGAAACTAACAATAAAAGAGATGGCCCTAGTGTCAATGTTTACAGCATTGACAGCAGTAGGAGCATTTATTTCTATACCTGTAGGTCCTGTGCCTATTACTTTACAAAGCCTATTTGTACTACTAAGTGGGATGCTACTTGGTGCAAAACTTGGTGCTCTTAGTCAAATAGTATATATTGTATTGGCTTTAATTGGGATCCCTATTTTCTCTGGATTTAGTGGTGGACCACAAATTTTGCTAAAACCTAGCTTTGGTTTTGCTATTGGCTTTGTAGTTGCTGCCTACATAGTTGGAAAAATAGCTCATGATAATTCTAACTTTAAGAAGGTGTTGCTCGCATCTGCTGTCGGAAGCCTAGTTATCTATCTGTTTGGACTTCCTTATATGTATTTTATTCTAAATTTTGTAATGGAAATGGATCTTAATTTTGCTGCTGTCTTTAAGATGGGATGTCTTTTATTTATACCTGGTGATTTAGCAAAACTTCTTATGGCAAATATAGTTGCGAAAAAGATTCTTTTAAATATATCCATCTATTCCCCTTATTGATATTTCTCCTGAGAAGACTGTCTCAACTTTCCCATCAAATTCCACTATCAGTTCACCATTGTCATTGATATCTAGGGCTTTGCCTACTCTTTTAGTGCTACCATTGATTACTTGGACTTGATTACCAATGACTGCAGAATTATCCCTACATATTTTTATTGCTTGATTAGTCTCCCCATTATCCCTAAATAATAGATAAAAATTCTCAAAATTATTCAATATCCTTGCTAATAACTTCTTTCTATCTACTTGATTTTTTGATTCTATCTTTAATGAACTTGCTTTATCTTGTAAATCTTCAGGGATATCATCTTTTTCTAAGTTTACATTTACTCCTATTCCCATAACCACATGGTTGATCATGTTTAACTCACTAGACATTTCTGTAAGTATTCCACATACCTTTTTCCCATTTATTACAATATCATTTGGCCACTTGATTTGTGACTTGATACCAGTTTCTTCTAGTGCTAGGTGAACTGCTGCAGCTCCTATTAATGTTAGTTTTGCTACTTTCATCGGAGGAAGATGGGGTTTTAATATTATGGAAAAATATATCCCTTTTTTCTTAGGGGATAGCCAGGCTCTTCCAAGCCTTCCTCTACCTTCAACCTGCTCTTCCGCTACTATAATGGTTCCTTCTTCTTCTTTGTGGGCAATGTCCTTGGCCATTTTATTTGTGGAGTCTATACTGTCATGATAATATATTTTTCTACCGATAAACTCTGTATTTAAGCTGTCCTCAATTTCCTCTAAGGTGAGGATATCTGGGGATGACAATAGTTTATATCCTCTTCTAGATATGGATTCTATTTGGTATCCGTCTTCCTTTAATGATTTGATAGATTTCCATATGGCAGCTCGGGTTACACCGAATTCTTCTGAGATTTTTTCACCAGATAGGAAATCATCACTTTCCTTTAGTAGATTTAGTATTTTGATTTTCATGTTTGTCACGACCTATTCTAAAAAGAGCTCAAGGTTTACACCTCAAGCTCTTGATCTATTATCGATAAAATTATTTTCCTAAATATATACTGCTTATCTTTGCCATGGCAGCTATTCTTTCTTCAGCCATTCTTTCTGCTGCTTCCGATGTAGATATGTCATCCCTTTTAGATATTTCTATGACTCTCTTTACTGAATCATATATTGCTGAGGCTCTAGCCATAGCTCTATCTTTATCATATCCCTTTAACTCTTCATAAACATTGATTACTCCACCACTGTTTATTACAAAATCCGGTACATAAAGTATACCTTTGTCCTTTAACATTTGGCAGTGCTTTTCTTCTGCTAATTGGTTGTTGGCTGAGCCTGCTACTATTTTACATTTAAGTTGTTCTACTGTAAAATCATTTATTACTGCTCCCATAGCACATGGTACAAATATATCACAATCTACACCATATATCTCATCCGGAGCAACACCCGTAGCTCCCATATCATTTACTACTCTATCAATGCTCTCTTTTCTTATATCAGTTACGTAAAGTTTAGCCCCTGCATCATGTAGATGTTTACATATGGAATATCCTACTGAACCTAAACCTTGGACTGCAACTACTTTGCCATTTAGGTCATCACTACCATATACTTCATTTACAGCAGCTAGTATACCTCTAAATACTCCAAATGCTGTTACTGGAGATGGGTTGCCGCTTTTACCCTCTAATCCCACTACATAATCTGTCTCAGCGTTTATATGAGCCATATCTTGTGGTGTACTATTTACATCTACTGCAGTGATATATCTTCCTCCTAGACTTTCTACATATCTACCGAAGGTTCTAAAAAGCTCCTCACTTTTTATCTTGGCTGGATCCCCAATGATAACAGTCTTTCCACCACCAAGATTTAATCCTGCTGCTGCATTTTTATAAGTCATTCCTATTGCTAATCTAAATACATCTGTCAAAGCCTCATCTTCTGTTTCATAGTCCCAAATTCTTGTACCACCTAGAGCCGGCCCTAATGTAGTGTCATGTATACCTATAATTGCTTTCAACCCTGTACTTTTGTCTTGACAAAATACCAATTGCTCAAAATCATGTTCCTCTAAGTATTCAAAAATCTTCATACTGTGATCCCCTTTCTAACTTGTAATATTTTTATATGTCTTTGGTGACTCTATAAATCAATTATATACCTAGGGGCAAACCTATGCAATGAATAGTTTTATTATTGTGTATATTTACATTAGTGGATCTCTTTTCATAATCTTACTTATCAATAAGCCTATGATCAATCCTAAAACTGATGGCAATATCCATCCCATGCCTAGACTATAAAAAGGTAATCTGGCCTTAGCCCATTCTATGATAGCATTTAAATTTAATAGATTGACTATATTATCAGGCAGTGCGCCTATCAAGTCCAACAAGGCAGCTGGTAGTGTGAAGCCAACTACAAATTGATATACTCTTCTATCTCCTTGAAATACTCCATTAAAGATACTTAAGAGGATCAATGCTATAGCTAAGGGATACAGAAACATCAAAACAGGCAATGAGAATGAGATTATCTTGTTCAGGCCAATATTTGCAATCAAAAATGATATGCTACAAAACAAAAATGTATATGACCTATAGCTTAATGAATTCTTAAACATGTTAGAAAATGTTTCACTACAAGCTGTAATAAGGCCTACTGCTGTTTTTAAGCATGCCACTGTTATAGTTGCCGCTAATAATAGGGCTCCACCTCTTCCAAAATAATGATTGGAGATAATTGCTAAGGCCTGGCCTCCATTTGATGATATATGAGTAATACCTAGGCTCTGGGTGCCTATGATTGCTAGACAGGCATATATAAGAGCCATTAGAGACATGCTTAGGATACCTGACTTGACTGTAGACAGTGCTATAGCCTTTGGGTCTTTTATCCCTAAATCTTTTATTACCTTTATTACTATAATACCAAAGGCCAGGGAAGCCAAGGCATCCATAGTATTGTAACCTTCTATAAAGCCTTGAAAAAAGCTATTACTTTCATAAGGACCTATTGGTTGAAATTGTGATATTTGGGCCATTGGATTTATAATTGCAGCAATTATAAGTATAGATAAAAAGAACAAAAATAATGGATTCAAAACCTTTCCCACAT
>CAZXWU010000134.1:0-5237 GCA_964644495.1 uncultured Tissierella sp. | reverse complement strand
TGCAGCTCCACCTTTCATATCTGCTACTCCTCTACCAAATAGCCATTTACCACTATCTAAATCCTTCTTTACTATTTCATCTAAATCTACATTGCCCTTTTTATATTCTTCTGTTATTTCATAGGGTTTATATGCTAGTTCTTGATTAACACCATAATCATCAGTATCTACTGTGTCTGTATGGTGAATCATAATTATTGTATCATTGCCTTGACCTTTGAGAAATGCCCAAGGAACTTTTCTATCCAAATGATCTCCTTCTATTTCATAAAATCCACAGTTATCGGGGTTGTCTTTAAAATAGTCTACCTTTTCAAACCATTTCTTAAAAAACCCTACATTGTTATTTTCTAAGGATGTGCCAGTGTGTGTTCTAGTTGCGACATAGTCTAGCAAATTCTTTTCTATTGACTTTTTTAAATCCATTTTTATTCCTCCATTTCTTGTAAAACCACCTTCTATACTATTGTATCATAGAAGGTGGTTTTATTTTAGTTAATCTACAACATTTGTATTTTTTTTATCTTCATAGAACAATTTAAAATTAGGATCTACCTTTCCAATACCCATATGTCTAGCCTTGTAGTCCTTTAATAAATCAAGGAATACTGGGAATAGCATTAACAAAGCTATCATATTTGCAAATATTGGGAATGCTGTTGAGGCATCTGAGAATAGCCATACTGCATTTCCAGGAAGTCCAAAGTAAACTGCTATAAATACTAATGCTAAGCTTGGCAATGGATATAACCATTTATATAGACTTAATATTAGATCCTTTTTCTTATTATCTCCTATCAAGTATCTGACTATAACTTCCATTTGTGCATATAAGCCTGATGATGTAGTAAGTCCAAATAAGAATACTCCAAAGGATACTATTATCCTAGAATATTTTCCCATACCTACTTCAAAAGCAGATAGTGTTAATGTTGCGCCGTCTAGTCCAGATGACCACTGACCTGTTACTATTATTACTAAGGCAGTAATAGAACATACCAAGATAGTATCTACAAATACTTCAAATACTCCAAGCATACTTTGCTTGATTGGGTGATCTACTTTTGCTGAAGCATGTATCATTGGTGAAGTACCCCAACCAGCCTCATTGGAAAATACCGACCTAGACATTCCTACTTTTACTGCTTGAGAGAATGCTGCTCCTGCAAATCCACCCGCTGCTGCTGTACCTGTAAATGCGTTGCCAAATATCAGACCAAATGCATGCGGTAACTCACCTATGTTCTTAAATATTATAAAAAGCCCTCCACCCAGATAGAATAAGATCATAAATGGAACGATCTTTGATGCAGTTCTTCCAAGAGATGGTAGTCCTCCTGCTATCAGTATATAAAGCAACACTGTGAAGATTATTCCAACAGTGATATAACTCATATTAAATGTATTTGCAACTGCCTCTGAAACAGTGTAAATTTGAATATTTATAAAAAATCCTATAAGGAAACCAAATGCAAAGAGAAAACTCAAAACCTTATATAGTTTGTTCATTTTCTTTTCTTCACCAATACCTTTTTGCATATAGTAGTTTGGTCCACCATAGGCACTTCCATCTTCATTTCTAGCTCTATAGTAAACTGCAAGTGTTATCTCTATCATTTTTATAAGCATACCAAAAATTCCAGCTATCCACATCCAAAATATAGCTCCAGGACCTCCAAGGGCTATTGCCGTTGCAACTCCTCCTATATTACCGACACCAACTGTGGTACCTATAGCAATACTTACAGCTTCCAATGAAGAAATTACACCGTCTCCTTCAGCAGTATCTTTTGAAAACATTCTTCCCCAGGCTTGTTTCAAGGCATAACCTAGGTATCTAAATTGAAAGAATCCTGTCCTGATTGTAAAATATGCACCTGCTGCCAATATAGTTATTATAAGGGGCAGACCCCACAAATAATCCCATACTAGAACCTCAACGAAATTCATAAACATAGTATCACTCCTCATTAGTAGTCTGTTTACAATGTTACTATTACAATGTTAATCTACTTCAAAATTACCTTGTTGACATATTGGCTTGCTGTTAAGAATAAAAGTGCTTGATATAGAAAATTAAATTCTACTATATCTCCTAATTTATAATTGATATTTGAATCATTTATATCTATTATGACATGATCACTGCTTCCACCGATTACACTTATATCTCTATCCTTTGGTATAAGTTTTGAACAATCACCTAGATCTTGATTGCCTATCGCTAGTATCGCTCTCCTTCTCATACCTCTATCTATATATTTTACTTTTTCGCTAAATGCATTTAGAAATAATTCGCCTATTGGATATGTAGGCTTAGTATTTATCTCTATTATTTGAGCTTTTAAAATAAATGTATCTTTGTTTAATCCATCTATATTTATATTCCAATCTTCTATTAAATCCGAAGGATTTATTATTACATCGCCAATCCTCAAGTGATTTATGCCTTTTGGCATATTGCCATCTAACAATAGTGGCAATGATGTAGTTGAACCACCTGATATGATTTCAAGTTTTCTTCCTATTTCTTTTTCAATATTTTCAGCTAGTTGGCATAATCTATTTAAATTTTTTGTAGTGGGTGATACTGACCCATAGCAGCTTAGATTTGTACCAATTCCAAGTAGCTTTAAATTTTTAAACTTATTTTCAGTTATAAGAGATAAATAAAGAAGTTCTTGGTAATTAAAGACACCTTCTCTTAAATCTCCTAAATCAAACATTAAAATGATATTGTGTTTTTTATTTTGTATTTTTGCTTCTTCATTTAATCTAAAAAGAGTTTCTTCTTCAGAATTGAGGCTAATATCACAATATCTTATAACATCCTTTATTTCACACATCATAGGCAAACGAAGCAATAATGTTGGAATTTGTATTTTTCTTTTCTTGGTTTCTTTTAGGTGATCAATCCTCGAACTAGCTATTTGTTGACAGCCACCACTTATCATTGTATCCACTATTTCAGGTATTCCATTAAATCCCTTAACTACTCCACTGATTTTTATATTAGAATTCCTGCAAATATCTACAATTATTTTTGTATTATTCTGTAAATTTTGCTTATTAATTTCAAGCATCGGATACATCTTCATCTGTCTTCCTCCTTGAGGAATTCTATCATTTTAAACTTCTTAGCCATTAAAATTACTAGATAATTATATGTGATTTCAATGGCTAAGAATAATTTATTGTGAAGCTTAAACAATGATCAATCTAAAATCTAAGCGACAAACAGCTTAATCCTCCGTCCAATTTCTTATACTCTGACGTATCTACTTCTATTATCTTGTATCCCAATTCTTCAATAGCCTTTTTAACCTTTGGATATCCCATTGGCACTAGTACATAGTCGTTCATCCATATACAGTTTGCTGCATAGCCTTCGTCTTCTGGGATGATTACTTTGTTGAAGTCTTTGAATTTAGGGTCTTCTATAAATTCCCCAGCTATTAATAGATTGTTGTTTTCTAAATATGCTAAACCGGTCTTTAGATGTAGCATTTCTTTTAGAGCTACTGCTTCTCCATCTAAATCGTATTTTCTAAGGAATTCTATAAATTGTCTAGCTCCTTCTTCATTTGTTCTAGCAGATATTCCCACATAGAAATAATCTCCTACCATCATAACATCTCCACCATCAACTGTTCCAGGAGACTTTATTTCTTCAATGTTTTTGTAAATTTTTTTTACAGCTTCATGGACTGATACTTGTTCTCCATTCCTTGAAGCAGCTCCAGGGTTGCAAATTATTGCACAGTTTCTTGTAAGTACTGCAGTATCTTCAACAAAACATGAATCTGGATATTCTTCTAGGGGATCTACATATGTTACTTCTACACCAGTTTTCTTTAACGCTTCAACATAGGCATCATGTTGTTTTAATGCATTTTCATAATCTACTTCTCCAAATGTTCCTGGTCCTATGCCATCTACTATTGATTTTCCTGGTCTTCTAACTATTACATTCTTAAACATAATATCACTCCTATTTTTTATTTTGTCTTTTTATAATCTAGTTACTGGTAAAGTCAAGCAAGTAGGTCCGCCTGTTCCCTTAAATGAAATATCATCTCCTGCATATTCAAATACCTTTGCTCCTGCTTTTTCAAGTTTTTCTTTGGTCTTAGGATTTCCGGCTGGAATCACGCATAGTCTTGGTGCAAGTGCCAATACATTTGATCCTAGAATTGAGTACTCATCATCGTCAACTTCTATTAACTCAATTCCTCTTTCTATCAGCTTGTCCCTAAATGATACAGGCATTAATTTAGAATATACAACTGCTAGATCTTTATCTACCATGCTGATAACAGACATTAGGTGTAGACATTCATCTGGTCCATCTCCATGAGGTAACTCTACTACTATAAATTCATCTACTATATCTTTGGTCATTTCTCTTAATTGTTCAATTCCCTCGTAATTTGTTCTATATCCTCTACCTACTGCAATAGTCTTTTCGTCAAGCCAAACCACGTCTCCACCTTCCATAGTTCCCTCACCACTTATCTCTCCTAGTATTGGAACTCCTAGTCCTTTAAGAAAATTCTTTGTGGCTTTAGTTTCAGCTCTTCTGAGTTCCTTTCCTACTGTGAACATTATTGCACCTTTAGATGTTATCTTGCATGTATCATGTGTATATATTGAATCAAGTCCTGTAGTATCATCTTCTGGTAAATAATGAACATTTTCTACATTTTCCTTGATTATTTCTTCAAATTTCTTATACTCTTCTAAGCAATTGTCATAATCAGGACAAGAAACATAATTGAAAGCTTGCCACTTTTCATCTAGATTCTCCTGACTGATAAAAGCATCCTTGGGATGTTTGATAACTATATCTTTGATTTTTCCTACCATTGATTGACAACCATATTTCATTTTATTAGCCCCCTTATATTTTTGTTGAAATTTTATTTTAATATAATATAATATGATGTATAAAGTATTTTGTATACAATATACTTTATACTATAATACCACGAATTTTCTAAAAATTCAATACTTATTTCAAAAAACATTTATCTTTTTTTTTTCAAGCATTTCGTATACAATATAAATAGCAGATTAGTCAAGGGGGAAGTTTAAATGAATTATATGAGTCTTAAAGATCATGTCTATGAATATATCTCAGAAGAGATAAAAAAGGGAAGCCTTCGACCTGATGATAAAATAAATGAAAAACATCTATCAGATAGATTAAATGTAAGTAGAACTCCTGTAAGGGAGGC
>CAZXWU010000133.1:5044-5307 GCA_964644495.1 uncultured Tissierella sp. | reverse complement strand
ATGCCTTATGTGGAGCAGCTGAAATGATATTAGGAATTGAGAAAATTGGGCAAGGTGATTTCACATCAACAGCCGTAACAACTGTTGGGGTTATAGAAAATCATCCAAATTCCTTAAATGTTATTCCAGGTCAAGTTGAATTTTCAGTAGATATTCGAGATGGTGACAATAAAAAGATAGAACAATTAAGAGAAAGTATTTACGATTTAGTAAGCGAAGTAAGTAAAAAAAGAAATCTATCATATGAGATAGAGTATTTATCA
>CAZXWU010000133.1:259-5034 GCA_964644495.1 uncultured Tissierella sp. | reverse complement strand
ACTGGCTGCGCAGCACGTAGATGGTACCGCTTTCAATATCATCATCTTCTGCAGTTCAATTGGATGAGGATTTAACTGAGATGCTTTCTAGTATCGCCACTAATTTAGATATTAAATATAAAGTAATGCCTAGTGGTGCAGGTCATGATGCCATGAAGTTTGCAGGCCTAGCCAAGACTGGAATGATATTTGTTCCATGTAAAGGGGGCATAAGTCACAATCCAGAGGAAGAAGCTGACTTAAAAGATGCAGCAATAGGTTCGCAAATTATCTTTGAGTATTTAAATAAACAAATACTTTAATATATTATTAAACAAATGATATAAAACCCCTATAATCTTGTCATAAAGGATTATAGGGGTTTTATCAATAATGTCTATTTTCATAATACTTATTGGCTAATCGTCTATAACTCATGTTTCTCAGAGTATCAATTACAATAGCTCCAATCTCATAGGTTGATGTAAATCCATCTTCTCCCCTAAAGGATTTTATCTTGTTTTCAATATCCTCTATCAAGAGTTCCGTCTCTCTTTGGTTTAAAGTGAAGTTTATTTCTTGTCCAGTATTTAATAAGCTTGTTTTTAGTTTCCTTTGACTAAAATACTCAACCGTGCCATTTCTTTTGTAAACCTTTAACATTAAAATTCCCCCATTGTATATTATTTAAAATCCACCTGATCCACTTCCACCTATGCCTCCGCCTCCACCTCCAGTGAAGCCGCCTCCGCCACCAAAAGAGCTTGAACTAGAAGAAGTGCCGCTACTTCCATAAAAACTATTATTAAATTTATCTTCAAAAGCTGATCCACCCCTGCTGTTTGTTAAGAAATATAGATAGCCCCAATGCAATGGATAATAGTCTCTACCAATTGATTGTCTATAAGTGTCTAAGTCTTTCATAGGTAAACCTAAGGCTATTAGGTAGATCATTGATAGGTCTGTAGATAATCCCATGTCTTCAATATCAATATTGGAATTATTCTTTTTGAAATCCTTCCAAAGTCTATGCTGAATATATCCTTTGTCAGACTTTCTTTGAAATAGGAAAATGCTATAAACCAACAATGAAACACCTATAATCAATAATGGAATTCCGTATAAACCTTCATTGATTAGGCTAATGACACTTATTATCATTAGTATAAAAGCAATTATAAGGATGGAAATTCCATATAGTTTGCCCCTAGGATCATGATAATCTCTACTTTGTAGCTCTTCACTGACTATTTTAAACCATGCAGACTGTGATTTGGCAAACTTACCTGGGTTTTTCTTACGATAAAAGTCAATGTCATCCGTACTCAATCTTTGACCATCACCAATATCATTAAAAAGCCAATCTAATAAGAAACGCTCATGTTCCATAAGGCTAGCATAAGGGTAGTCATTTCTAACAAATAAATAGTTAGAAGTATCTTGTGATTTATCCCACTTACTAGGCTTTTTATTAGATTCTGATTTATCAAAAGAAATATACTCTTTTCTTGCCAGATTTAAAAGACTTGCAATATAGGCTCTAGGTCCTACAGTCATATTCATAAATAAGCTCAACTCTGCTGGACTTATCTCATCGGGATATATACTCCTCATCTCATCAAACAAGTCAGGATCTCTTTTAAATACCCTAAGCAAAAAACCAAGTATCAAGACACCAACAGCAGTTAAGCCAATAGATATATTGTTAAATATGGTTTTCCTCTCTTGACGTTTAAGCTCATCTTGTATAATATCTTCCTCGAATGCTCTTTCTTCATCAAGTATATCATTTAATGAGCTATTTCCTGCCCTTGTAGCAGTAGGTATATAATCCAATGGGAATAGTAGCCTTGCTTCAACAAATTGTCCACTAGGTATATTTTCAGCTTCTAGACTTATACTTTGATTATCAAAGTAGATATTTCCATTTGAGGGGCCATGACCAAAGATTTTAATATCCCCTTGATTAAATTGAGGAAGATTTATATTAGCTTTAAAGTAATCTATAGGGGTTGCATTATTATCACCAATAAACTTATAATTCAACTCACCGGTATCAGAATGTACGGCAGCTACATCATATAATCTATAGGTCAATCTAAAGGTTTTATTTTCATCTTCGGAAGGAGAGAAAATCATTATTCTTGTACTGTCTCTATTAGAATCAGTTGAAAAAACTTCCCCATGGCCTATTTCTGCACCTTGATCATGCATATATTCAATTTCTTGGTCAGATAATATTTCATAAATTCTTAGATTATCAATTTCCATTATATTATCCAAGGATATATCTACAAAGACCCCATTAAAGTCACTGTTGAAGTCGTAGCTGATATCTTTAACTATTGACAAAGCACCATCTTCTAGTAGGTCTGCTTCTACAATCCAACTTCTTATATTCAAATCTTCCTCTGCAATGACTTGAATAGGACTTAAGAGAAGTAGGAATGCCATAAGGAATACTATTGATTTTTTATTCAAAGAAACACCTCCCTATTCTTCCGTAATAGTATATACCCATTTATACTTTCTATTAAGAATATATATAGATATATTATAAAAATCTAAGAAATTAAAGGCGATTAAAAACTTCATCTTTTATTAAGTAGTAAACTAGGATTGTTAGATATATTTGTTCTATAATAATGAATTTTTAAAACTCATCTTTTAAAGTAAGCACCTTAGAAAAGGTACTTACTTTATTTTATTCTTTTATCCTAATTCATAATTAACTGCTTGAGATCTGAATAATTTACTATATAAACCTTCCTGATTATTTAGTAAGCTTTGATGTGTATCAAAGTCAGAGATTTTTCCATTATCGATAACCAGTATCTTATCGCAGAATACACTAGATGACATCCTGTGGGATATATAGACAGCAGTTTTATCACCAACCATACTGTTAAAGTGCTTATAGATCTCAGCTTCAGCTAGAGGATCCAAGGCAGATGTTGGTTCATCTAATATAATCAAGGAAGCATCCTTATACAAAGCCCGTGCAATGGCAACCTTTTGACTTTCTCCACCGGACATCTCAATACCCTTCTTATCATAGGCCTTGCCATATAAGGAAGCGATACCATCAGGAAGTTCATCAATCTTATCTTTTAGTCCTACTTCTTCTATAATCTCCATTGTCCTATCACTATCAGAGTGCAACTCACCACAGGAAATATTTTCATCAATAGAAAAGGCAAATAGCTTATAATCCTGAAATACTGCAGCTATTTCAGACATATAAGACTTATGGTCATAGTCAAATATATCATGGCCGTTAATAAGTATACTTCCTTTACTTGGTCGATATAATCTGCAGATTAGCTTTATCATAGTGGTCTTACCTGCTCCATTTAAGCCCACTATAGAGATTTTCTCCCCTTTATTTATCCTAAATGATATATCCTCCAGTACAATATTCTCGCTCCCAGGATATTTAAATGATACATCTTTAAACTCAATTGATTCAATATCACCGGAAAACTCCAGTTTTCCTTCTAAAGCTCCTTCATCAGGAAGTGACATAAACTCCATAAAAGGATCTAGATAACCAAGCATTTGGGTTAAACCTACTAAATACTGACCTAAAGTCATAGTTGTAGTGGTAAAATTAATAGCAGCAGCTACATACATAGTAAATGAACCTATAGATATCCTTGGACCAAGTCTACTAATTACGACTCTTAGACCTACATAACCATAGGCTAGGGCTGATTGCAGATCATTTATAACACCAATTGAAGCTAAATAACCACCTTGTTTTTTATAATATGATGAGAACCAAGTATTGATCTCGTCATTGTAGTAAGTAACCCTATCAGTCATCATCTTATTCATGTCATATAGCCTGATATCTTTTTGAATCTTATCATCATAGGCAAAACCCACATAATAACCATATTTACGGTTTACTGGAATTATTTCTTGGAAAAATTCCATCTGATATGACATAAAGGATTTATATATTAATACAGAAATAATTATTGTAACAATCAACATTAGCACCAGAACCCAGCTTAGGGTAAACATTATGGTCAATAATCCTGCTATGGTGATTATACTTTTAAATACACCACCTACAAGACTGATAAGACTTTGTAAAGCACCTTGATTATTAGATGCAAATACTGCTCTTTCCTTTAAATCAAGATAATAAGGATTCTCAAGATAGTTAAACTCCACATTCATAATCTTCTCAGCCATAGATTGACTAAACTTTTCCTGCATATGTATCTTTTTAACATCCATATACTTCTTTGTAGTATTAGTCAAAAATGAGAATAATACATTGGCCAGAACTATTAGAGAGCCAAAGAAGATCAATCTATCTATATTCATAGCCCCTGTCAATTCATCTACTAGGAACTTAGGGAGTATTACATTGGTAAATATTTGGAAACTGGAAAACAAGGTATCAAGTATCAATAATATAATGTAAGAAGGAGAGATACCCCAGGCAATTGAAAAAAACATCTTAAGCTTCTTGATATGATTCATGGTCTATACCTCCTTGATTATAGTATTTACCTTGAATAGTGAACATTTCATAGTATGCGCCTTTTTTAGCAAGGAGTTCATTATGGTTACCATATTCTTTAAGGCCATTCTTATCAAATAGGGCAATCCTATCACAGAATTTTGTGCTTGCTAGTCTATGGGATATATATACAATTCCATGACCTTCACTTTTTAGCTTGTTTATTATTAGGAATAAATCATCAATTTCCTTGGAAGTCAAAGCTGAAGTAGGTTCATCCATAATAAGTATTTTGGCATTAGTTGACAAGGCCTTTGCT
>CAZXWU010000133.1:0-249 GCA_964644495.1 uncultured Tissierella sp. | reverse complement strand
GCGAACATCTCATAATAAGCGCCCCTTTTATTAATTAGTTCTTGATGGTTGCCGTATTCTCTGAGTCCATCCTTATCAAATAGGGCAATTTTATCGCAGAATTTAGTAGAAGCTAATCTATGAGATATATAGACAGCAGTTTTCCCTTTTACAAGTTCACTGAAGTTTTCATATATTTCAGCCTCGGATAGAGCATCTAAGGCTGCTGTCGGCTCATCCATTATAACCATATTGCCATCCTTGTATAGG
>CAZXWU010000132.1:0-5357 GCA_964644495.1 uncultured Tissierella sp. | reverse complement strand
TTTTCCAGCAGTTCCCCAGTTTAATGTAGTAATTTTTGACTTAAAAAATGCATATCCAACCGCGATGTGTCTTGTTTTTGACATTGACTTTACAAATCCAGAAGGTCCTATTGAAAGAGAATTTATAAATGAAACATTAACACTCCAAGCTTTTAATAGTCCTGTAGATCCTATGTTTTGTCTCGTGGATTTTGAGTTTCCTGATGACATAAAATATCCATGTATTGCTATTCGTGAAGGTGGCAGTATAATTTTCCCTCGTAAGGCTGAGTCTGTGTATGCTTCGGGACCAAGTCTTTATCTAGCTCTTAAGATGGGAGCAGATATTAAAGTAAAATATGGTTATATTGCTAGAATAAAAATAGTTGGAAATGAACCTTCTATGAGTCTTAGAAACGCCTGTAAGCAGATGGTATTTGACAGAATGATTGCCCAAAAAATATATGGATCTGATTCAATTGAAGAGATTTTACTAAAATTATTTGTAAATGGTTTTTATGGGAAGATCTCACAGGATGTGATTAAAAAAAACACTTGGGATGGTTGGAATGAGCATATGGAGGATATAGGTTGTTCAAGTATTACTTCCCCTGAAAGAGCATCTCTCATTACTGATATAGTAAGATGCATGCTAATAGGCACGATGAACCAGCTACATTTGAAAGGTATAGATACGTATTCTGTAACAACTGATGGATTTATTACAGAAGCTACTATGGATCAACTCAATGAATGTGATTCTTATGGTTTCAGAAAATTATTTGAAATGTCGCGATTATGGCTTACTGATAATGAGGACACTACAATATGGTCTATAAAACATGATCAGACTATATTAATTAATCCTTTAACACGTTGTAATATAGGTTTTGGTGGTAAGGAAGGTGTTCTGGCACACGGCGGTATTGTAACTGGTGAAGTGAAGGATTCTAAGGAAGATAGACATCGGATGGCCGAACTAGTGTTGACGAGAAAAGGAAAGGTTGAATCTACAACAACTGAGTTTATAAGTATAAAAGAAATGCAAAAGAATGGCTGTGATTTTCATACTATTGAAAAAATTGCTAAGAAGAGACTTGACTTTGACATGAAGAGAAAACCTATAAAAGAGAGTTTTGTTGCTGTAAAAGGAAATATTGATGGTATAGACTATGAATATGCAAATTTCAATACAGAACCTTTTGATACCATAGAAGAATACATTAAATATCGAAAAGTTAATGAGTCTTTTAATTGTATAAGGACTTATGAGGAGTGGCAAATATTCTTTTTAACACTTGAAGATAGGAAAAATGGGTACAAGAGAAATAAGACTGATCTAGAGTGGAATAAGTTGTTTTCCGTTGTACAAGGATACCATTTGGGCTTGTGGGATATACCTGTAATATCGGCTTGTAAGACAGTTCGTGAAAAGCTAGATGTTATTAATAAGTTTAATCATTCGAATATGGTGTTTAATGAAAATGCTTGGAAGAATTCGCGAAAGGCAGAAAGGACTTCTCAGATGCTACCGAGTGCTATGTTTAAGGATCTTCTCGAGGAATTTGGATATGTTGTACATAGCTAACTAGGATCCATCAATTCATCTCATTTACATATAGGGATACTATATTAATGTATTCCAATTGCAACAGTTATACAGACTTATAGATATATTATTTACACTGTAAAAATGTGTTTGTATGTAAAGATTGAGATAGGCAGGATAGTATTTCAATTTTAATTTTTGCCAAACCTTTTAATACCGAAATGGACTTGCATATGAAAAAAAATAGAAGGGACATAATAATAATGTAACCAATTCAATTTGATTTTGAAAGGAAGGATATTATTATGACAGTAGCACAATTAAGAAGCGCTATTACACAGATAGTGCAATCAATTAAAAAAAATGGAGATATAGATTCATTGAAAAGTTATGTTGATCCAGATGGGATAATGACGGATGATGAAGCTTTTAAACAATGTGTAGAGGATTTTTCATCACAAGAAGTGCTTGATTTCGTGCAGAATAATTATCTAACAATGCCATTAGGGTTTCCTGCTGAAGCATTGGGGTTAAGCAATATGGATTATTATATATTAGGTTCAGATCATAAAGCTTCACGTCCCGATGGAACAATGCATTATCTATTTGTCGATCAATATTGTATTACTACATATGGAGCTCTTTTTCGAAGCAAAGTGCTTGAGGTAAGTAATGATCAATTGAGGTATGATAGCACAATAATACTTCAAATTGAGCTTTATGACTCTGTTAACTCAGATTGGTATTTTATTCTTGACTCTCTTACAGCATCTAAAGAGAGCCCATTGAACGGGAAATATGATGGTTTTTTAGATTATTAAAACCTCATAAAAAGACACTCATAAGATTGAGTTTCAGAAAGTTGAGTAGGGAATACTTTTTCTTTAAGAATGGTTAAGTATAGGAGTGTTGGTCAATATTTATGATACAACAGTTAACACTTCAGGAAATAAAGATATTACATTTATATATAACAAAAAGATCCATACAAAGAAGTAGCTTGTCAGACAAAAAGAGCAGAGAGTGTAGAAATACACTTAACTGCTCTTTTTTCTAAAAGCTTTAGGTTTCTAAAATGCTAATCTATACTGACAAAAGCATATCTACCTGATAATTCTTCTAGCGATAGCTAGACTTATTATAAACACTTAATAGTTTTCTCACAGACAAAAGCTTGACAGATAATTCCTCATAATATATGTGTAACAGTAAACCACAATATAGCAAAGAGAGGTGCCTATTTGAATACAAAAAACGACATCACAAACAGAGGAGAGATCATTTATGACATTTTAACGGATATGAGTATCTATTATGGGCTTATATGGCGGCAAGTCAAACCAGGAGTATTAATTTACAATGGTGTAGAGTACTTTATAATCAAACTCAAAGCTAATAAGGTCCGCCGCTTATATCACCAGAACCATAATCGTACATGTAAACAGGAAACTTTGCCATGTAGCATTGATGACATTGATAACTCAATTATCCAGCAATACTTCCACCATCAAAACTGGAAAGACGCAGATTGTAGCAGCCTAAAAAGAACATTAGTCTACATATATAATCACGGAAATGCGAGGCGAGTTTTGGATTCTCAACGTAAAGCCTTTATCCAAGCAGCATTTGCTTAAATAAGAGCCGGATATGAGATCATTACATATCATACAGAACTAAAGAAAAAGCATGGAAGAATTCAAGATTATTTGCACCTTGTAATTTGATAGAAGCTCTTGTTAAAAGATTTCGAGAATTTACTAAATCTATCATTTTGATAAAGTGCAACTGGTAAGGCAGATAGCTTCAAAGCGCTTAAAACTAAATAAGGCAAATTTACGAAGCAATGATAGTACGAAAGGAGATTTACTAAATTATGACCCTTAAAACACATTTTAATACAGGATTAGGATTGTCATTACTCCTAGGAGGAATGACAATCCCTAAAATTGATGCTATGGATATTACGGACGCAAGTAAACTCGGAATCTTAGCAGCTATCATAATAGGAATTACCGCAGGATCGGTGTATCCCGACATAGATCTTATAGAATCCAACTTAAATGCAGAAGATGTTGATCTTCGGTGGGAGACCAATTTTGATCATAGGGGGATAGTTCATACATTGATTAATGTTATTGGTGTATCGTTACCATTCCTTTTGGTGGCATGGGTATTTAAAAGAGTAACTACTTTTGATACATCCTGGATTGCTGTATTAGGCCTATCTATGAGTGTCGGATGCGTAAAACATATGCTTGAAGATAGCTTTACTCCAAAAGGGGTTTTGTGGCTATATCCATTTACAATGCATCGATTTCGAATTCCAATAATCAAAAACTACGCAACTGAAAGAATATTCCGTATCCTTGTGACGGGTGCATTACTCAATAGGGCAATTTATTATTGGTCAATAAATCTCAATTAGGAAGGAGGGAATCAGTATGAATCCAAGTATGGCTAATGATATCATAAATAATTACGCAGTTAGAGAAGGTTTCCCTACTATAAAAGAACTTCACCCTATGGAACACGCTGAATTTTTAAGAGAACTCGAACTCTGGCCAACGGAATACATTGCAGCTTTGCCTGATGCAGGTCTTCATTATGACTTAACGAATAAAATAAAACACCCTAGATCAGGGCAAATGGTACGTTCAGAATGGGGATGGAAGATGGAACAGGTACAAAAAGCTCTTGAATTTAGAAATACGACAGAGGGTAAGAAGCATGTTCTTCGCTTTCTTACATCTGAGCCAGTAAGAAATGAAGAGTCCGATGTAAATGATATGCTCAATACCGCATCTATCAAAGTATCTGCAACTACCGGTTCAGTAAAGAAAGATAAGAAACAAACCAAGATTAACATTGAAAGAATGGAGCACATCAAAGCTCTCGAAAAAAGCATTTCTAGGGAAGGAAGCTTAAGAACCATGTACGATGCCTCCCTTAATGCACATAAAAAAGATGTTGAGAACTTAATGACAAATGAAGATGCAACAAAGGCTGCCATGAAAAGTAAGAGACGTAGAAAAATCCCTGCCCTTCTACTCTCTTGGTTTGTTATGCCTCTTTATGTAATCCTTAGATCGTTTGACATGTTCTTCGACGGCGGTTTTATGTCTCATAGACTGGGATATGAAGAAGGAATTTATTCTGGACCAAAGGTTGGCAGCAACCATCGACTCCTTGGAAGACTATCAATTCCTCTTATCATTGGTACCTTCATTTCCTTTGTGAACGCAACTATAAAATATAGAATAGGTGTTGAAGATTATGTTAGTCATGGTGTAACTATATCAGGAATAATAATGATCCCGGTATATGCGATTGGATTTATTATTATTAAACAGTTCCTTAATATTCCGTTCATATGGCTTACAATCAAGTATGGGGCATTTGCAGAGAGGGCAAGTTGTATGTTTGAACCTACTACTGCCGAAGAGTTACAGCTTGGCGGAGTAACTAAGTCTTATGAGGTACAGGATAGTCTTGGACAGATGATCCAGGAAAGAGAGGAGATCATTAATGGATTAAAGAAGGCCATCGAGAATAATGAGCATTATAGTCCGTATGATGTGTATTGTAAGGACAAAAAGTTCTCTATGAAGACGCTAGAAAAAGAAGATAAAGACACTTATGGTTACGAATATTAAACTGACTTTATTAATCAAGCTGAGATCATAAAACCTTTATAAGATATTATCTCATGGTTAGGGTACAGTTAAATAGTGATGGGCTACTAAGTATGGTTAAAGCTATGATATTAAATGATGATCTATATGATTTTTGTAAAGAAATATCTGCCCAGAATGTTTCTGAAAGCTAGTAG
>CAZXWU010000131.1:0-5418 GCA_964644495.1 uncultured Tissierella sp. | reverse complement strand
CTCATCTACTGATTCTATGGAGACCATCCCTCGCCCTCTCATTTCCTCAATAAGGGCTTTTGCTTCTCCATTGGTGTAATCGTACTCTAAAGTAGAACCAGCCAGGTAGTATACCTTTTTCCCCTTCTCAAGCGCATCTTTAGCAGCTAATAAGTTCTTTAAATTACCTGTTCCTATAGGAACATCTGAAATCACTATAATATCCGATTTATTCATTGTCTCCATGTTTTTTTCGTGGGCTTCATGGCTTATTGCAGAAAAAGGTACCTCCTCAACCATGGTAATGTTTAGATTTCTACCATGTTCCCAGTCCGAATCACCGACATTCAAAACCCCCAATGACAATTCAAACCCTTCAGCATATAACTTATTTATAATTTCCTGGCCTGAACCACCACCACAGATTATATGAACCCTATTATCTTTCAAATTCTTATTTTTTTCTTTAATTTCAATTGGAGTTAGATGTATGGTATCTGTATACTTATTCTTCTCTATAGCTACTTTCATATCATATACATCTTCCATATTCTCAAGGGTAATGACTTCTTCTGGTGAGCCATCCGCCAATACCTTACCTTCATTCAGTAATATAATCTTATCTGAATACCTGCTGGCTAAGTTAATGTCATGTATAACTAATATTACTGTAAGTTCATTTTCTTTATTCAATTTCTTTAATAAATTTAAAATATCCATCTGATGGTTTATATCAAGATTAGATGTGGGCTCATCTAATAATAGAATCGAAGGTTTTTGAGCCAAAGCCTTTGCTATAAAAGCCCTTTGCCTTTCACCACCAGATATTTGATTAATTAATCTATCCTTTAAGTCTAGAGTGTTTGTAAACTTTAAGGATTCTCTTACTATTTCATAATCAGATTCATCCTCATTTTCAAATCTACTTTTATATGGATGTCTCCCCATCATCACTATATCTTCTACAGTAAAATCATAATCAATATATGTACTTTGAGCCACTAGAGCAATCTTTTTAGCAATTTCTTTTTTCTTATAGGTTAGAATATTCTTATCATATAAGAGAATTTCCCCCTTACTTGCCTTATATATTTGATTAATTGTTTTAAGTAGTGTTGATTTTCCCGACCCATTAGGACCAAGAATGCTGACGAAACTTCCAGATTCAATAGAAAAGGAAATGTCCCTTAAAACCAAATTATCTCCATATCCAAACTCTAAATTATTGACCTCTATTACATTCATTTTCTCCACTACTTTCTATATGCTTTTCTTCTTTGATCTTAATAAATATATGAAAAAGGGCCCACCAAACAAGGCAGTAATTATCCCAACTGGTATTTCAATTGGAGAAATCAGGGTTCTTGCAATGGTATCAGCAAATATCATAAATATACTACCCAGTAGAGCAGATGCTGGAATTAGTATTCTATGATCAGGACCGATTAATAGCCTAACTATATGAGGTATAATTAAGCCAACGAATCCGATTATACCGCTTACTGATACGGCTATAGCAGTTATAAAAGTTCCTAATATTAAGATATAAGTCTTAGTCTTTTCCACATCAACACCAAGGCTTTGGGCAGATTCTTCACCTGTAAGCAAGATGTTTAAGTCTCTTGCAAAGAAGGAAATAACTATCATACAGATTATGGAAGGTAGAGCTATCCCAAGGACAGGATCCCATCCCTTTCCTGATAAACTCCCTAAAGTCCAGTATGTTATCCTTACCATATCCTTTTCAGATAAAATCATCATGAATGACATGATAGCAGTTAAAAATTGTCCAACTGCAACTCCTGCCAGTAATAATGTGGTCACTGGCACCTTATTTTTTACTCTGGCTATATTATAGACTGTAAAAACTGCAATCAAGGCCCCTATAAATGCAAATATTGTAATTGATGATAAGGTTAATAAATTCACTTCTATTTTTAGGACTATTGCTAAGGCTGCACCTAGGGCTGCTCCTGATGAAATCCCTATTACATATGGATCAGCCATAGGGTTTTTAAACATCCCTTGAAAGGCAGCGCCAGCTACAGACAAGCTGGCTCCAATTATTGCTCCTAATAAAACCCTTGGTAATCTAAGATTCCATATTATAGATATAGCAGAATCTGCTATATCTGATATGTCTATCTTATTATTAATCAAAGGTATTTTTGAACCTACGATTTTGAAAATATCTATGACTCCAACCTTTGCAGTACCAATAGTTGTAAATAAGCCTATAGAAAATATCAACACAATCAATAGGGTGAATATTATTAGACTGTATTTACTTTTATTTGTTCTCAATTTAATAACCCCATTTTATTCAAATGCTTGTGGATGTACAGCACGTGCAACTAATTCTAAAGCTTCTACTATTCTTGGACCTGATCTAGATATTATATTTCCGTCTAATAGATATACATCCCCATTTTTTATGGCAGTGATGTTATCATATCCTGGTCTAGCTGCAATTGATTCCGCAGTTTTATCTGGAAAATCATTTGCAGTTAGGTATACTTCTGGATCATTCTCTATTAATTGCTCTACATCATAGTTTGGATATTCACCTTCTGCATCACTAGCTACATTTATCCCATTAATTGAATATAATAGTCCATCTACAAATGACCCTGCACCGGCAGCCATTAAAGGATCATGCCATATTTCATAAAATACTTTAACTGGCTCAGCGTCTTGAACCTTAGCTACTATCTCATCTCTGTGTTCTTCCATACTTTCTATCAATCTATTTCCTGCTTCTAGAGAATCAGTTGCTATTGCTATTTGATAGATAGTTTCAAGTACTTCATCAATTGATTCTGGCATATATGATATAACAGGTATTCCTGTAGCAGAGAGTATTTGGCTAGCATCGTCCTCAAGCATACCATAATTTACGATTAAATCTGGTTCTAGTTCAATAACTTTTTCAAAGTTTGTAGCTAGATAGTCACCTATTTTTTCAACTTCTAAAGCCTCTTCTGGATAATCGCAATAAGCTGAAACCCCAACTATTTTATCAGCTAAGCCTAAGGCATACAGGATTTCTGTATTGCTGGGTGCCATCGAAACAATTCTTTCAGGGGCTTCTTCTATAGTGACTATATTACCGAAAGCATCTTCAATTTCTAATGGAAAGGTCACAATATCCTCTACTATCTCTCCATTTGTTCCATCTTGATTATTTGGTTCTACCACATCTTGTCCTGGATCAGGACTATCCTGACTACATGCCACAAGCCCTACTAAGGCTAGCATTAATACTAAAATCAATGAAATCTTTTTAAAATTTGTCTTCATTTTCTTCCTCCTAATAAATTTAAAATCAGGGAAGTACTTAAATCCTTCCCCCTAGATCTTATTCTGTACAAAAAAATAATAGCTTACCCCTTAAAGGAATAAGCTTAATAACCAATACTCTCATCCCTCCCTCCGAGGCAATAAATCATATAGGCAAGGTATCCTGGCTTATGGATCATCCTAATACCAACACCTTCCCAGTTTCCCAGTGGTATAACGTTGGTTTAGTACCCAATTACAGTAGCGGGGGCTGCAGTGGAATTGAACCACTTTCCCTTTGTCATTAAAGACGCCCATCTATTCAGTTGAACTATATCTTATAATATCAAAGTTTTATTATATATACAAGATAAATTATAACTTCTATGTTCAAAAAACGGACATACCGTTCCAGTGAAATTTTATCCAAGCCAAAGGATTGGTAAATTTCTACTGTTTGGCACAGGCTAGTTCTGACCTCTGTCCCAAAGCTAGTCCTGACCTCTGTCCCACAAAAAGGGACACTAGTCCTGACCCTCTGTCCCAGGATATGTCTTAGAGAGATCTATAATAGAAGCAATAAGTATCCACAGGACATTTTTCACATAAGGGTTTTCTGGCCTTACATATCCTTCTGCCATGAAATATGATTAGATGATGGGCTTTGGTCCACATATCCCTATCTATATTATTCATTAGGTCAACTTCAGTGGCCTCAACATTTTTACTGTCTGCTAAGCCTATTCTATTTGATACCCTAAAGACATGAGTATCTACAGCTATAGCTGGCACACCAAAAGCATTAGAAACAACTACATTTGCAGTCTTTTTCCCTACTCCAGGTAGTTTAATCAGCTCTTCAATGGTATCTGGAACCTGACTATTATGCTCTGCTATTAAAATCCTGCAAGTCTCTAATATATTTTTAGATTTGGTTTTGTAAAACCCACAACTATATATCTTTCTACCTAGCTCTTCCTGGGTCATCGTTAGATATTCCTGAGGGGTTTTATAGTCTCTGAACAGTTTAGCAGTAGTCTTATTGACCTGGACATCTGTACATTGGGCTGAAAGTATGGTAGCTATCAGTAGCTCAAAAGGATTAGTAAAATCAAGCTCAGCTCTTGCATCTGGATAGAGCTCCAATAGTATGTCCAATACTTTGCCTATGTCTTTTTTATCTAGCATCTTCTTCATCTTATCACCTACCTACAATAATTCTATGTCATATTCTATAATTTCAACTCTCGAATCTCCATCTATAAACTTTAAAACCTTTGAAATAATCTCATTTGCATGTTGTGAATCATTAGTTACACAAGCAAAGCCAATTATAGTGGTTTTCCAGCTATCATTTAAGCCGACTTCTGCTATGGATATGTTAAATCTTGATTTTAATCTACCCATAATGCTTTTAACTGCCTGCCTCTTCTCCTTTAAAGAATTTGCCTCAAATATTTGTAATTTCAATTCACAAGCACCTATAATCATCTTGTCACCCCAATATTAAAGATTAAATATCATTATTATGAATCCTATTTATTGCCCAATCAATATATTGATTTAGTTTTGGATTATTCTTGTCTTTTTCCTTTTGCAAAAGGTCTATATTCTTCTTATTCTTCATATTTCCTAAAGCAATAATTGCATTTCTCTTTAGTATATTTTTCCCCCTCCAAGAACCAGCCATAGACCCATACTTTTCTTTAAATTGTCTGTTGGACATATTAAGTAGCTCTTCTATATCGATTAGACCATTTGTTAGCTCAGGAATAAATTCCTTGTGTATAGATTTCCTTACACCTTTATTTTTGGGACATACAGATTGGCAGGTGTCGCAACCATATATCTTTGTAGACATCTTGCTTGTTAATTCATCTACTATATCTTCCTTTGTTTGAGTTAGGTAGGATATACATTTCTTGGGATTTAATCTGTATGCTTGGTCTAAGGCACCTGTGGGACAGGCCCTAATACATAGATCACATTCTCCACATTCATCTTCAATTTGCTTATCATCTATATCTATATCTAAATCTGTCAATATATACCCTAAAAATATAAATGAACCATATTCCTTATTTATAATAGAGCAGTTCTTTCCATAATATCCCACACCAGCCTTATTAGCCAACTCTCTATCAACTAATGGTCCAGTAT
>CAZXWU010000130.1:0-5430 GCA_964644495.1 uncultured Tissierella sp. | reverse complement strand
AATAGGGAAACCATATATACCTGTTATGTAACCAATAAAAACAGGGTTTTAGAAGGGATTGTATCCTTAAGAAAACTGGTAATAGCTGATGAAAACGCAATAATAAAAGATTTAATGGAAGATGATATTATATATGTAAACACCCATGATGATCAGGAAACAGTAGGAAATATTTTTATTAAATATGGATTTATGGCACTACCAGTAGTAGACAATGAGAATAGACTTACAGGTATCATTACATTTGACGATATATTGGACGTCATAGAACAAGAGGCCACAGAAGACTTTCAAAAGATGGCTGCTATGGCACCATCTGAAGATAAATACCTAGATACAAAGGTGTTTACCCTAGCAAAACAAAGGATCCCATGGTTAATGCTACTTATGGTTGGAGCAACAATTACAGGAGGAATAATATCCAGATTTGAAGATGTATTAAGTAGTGTTGTAGTTCTAATGGCATTTGTACCTATGTTGATGGATACAGCAGGGAATTCAGGGAGTCAATCATCCACGCTGATTATTCGTGGATTAGCCATAGGTGAAGTAACTTTAGAGGATAAATGGAAGGTTTTTTGGAAAGAATCTAGAGTAAGTATTATTTCAGGTACTGCACTGGCATCTGTAAACTTTTTAAAGAATATGTTTATAGATAGAGTAGGACTTAAAATTTCACTAACAGTTTCCATAACCTTAGTAATCACAGTGATGCTTGCTAAAACAATTGGTAGCATGCTTCCCCTAGGAGCTAAAAAATTGAATCTAGACCCAGCTATGATGGCAGGTCCCCTTATTACTACCTTAGTTGATGCTATAGCATTAATAGTATATTTTTCAATTGCAACCATTTTACTGGGTTTATAATTGTTAAATTTATTTAAAGAATTTATGGGTCAAAACATTTGACAAGAGGATGTATTAATAGTATAATATTATATTTTTTGACAAAATATGTTTTCTGTGTTATAATAAGTTATGAGTGTGGAGAACACTCCTTCTGCCCCTTACAGATCGGTAAGGGAGAACCCAATGGAAGGTGGTTTATCTTATTATATGGATAATGTAACTCAGATTCGAAAGGACTTAGAGGGATGTATCGGTAAGACCGTAATACTCAAGGCCAACAAGGGTAGGAAGAAGACAACAATTAGAGAAGGTATTCTGGAATCAGCTTATCCTAGTCTTTTTGTAGTGAAAATATTGAACGAGTTTGATAGTGCAAGAAGAGTATCATACACATATTCAGATGTATTGACTTCTACAGTAGAAGTCACAGTATGTGACGAATCAAAAAGACAGACAAAAATATCATAACTATAATAAGGACTGGAATATTTAAATAATATTCCAGTCCTTTTTAATTTTATCATAAATCATGACATGTACTCATATATATTTTATAGGAATTAAAGTAATGTATAGGGGTGAGAGTATGTCTATTGAGATAATAAAGGATGTAGTAAAGGTAGAAGAAATACTAGCTAGAGATGAAAGCCAGACGCTAATAGAAGCAGATGTATATCTAAACACAAATAAACAAGAAATAGAGTCTATACTTTGGGTAGAAGGAAGAAGCGAGATTTCCAACGCAAAAACCTATAAGGATAGATTGATAATCAATGGAAAAGTAAAGTTAAATATAGTATACAAAAGCCTAGATGAAGAAGAGCCTATAAATACCTTGGAAACAGTAAAGGAATTCAAAGAAGAACTTATTTTAGAAGGCATCACAGAAGAAATGGAAGCCCAAGTCAAATCCAATATCGAATATATAGAATATGAATTGGATGACAACAGAATAGACCTAAGAGCGGTAGTCAATCTATCTACAAAAGTAGGGGAAAGCAAAGAAATAGAGATTATCGAAGAGATCAGAGGACAAGAAAACCTACAGATATTAGAAGAAGATATCAGATATAAGGAGGTCCTAGGCAAGGAATCCTCCTATGCCAATGTTAAAGAAACTATCAATATAAGTGAAAATCAAGCTGCCATAGAAAAAGTCATTAGATTCAATATTGAAGTAAATGAGCTGCAAACATTGGTAACAGACGAAAGAATGATCATATCCGCTGAGGCAAATGTATCCATGATATATCTGGGTGACAATCAAATAAACTATATCAAGGAGTCCCTACCATTCAATCATTTTATAGAAATGCCAGATATATATAAGAACTCACTAGGAGAAGTAAAGCTAGAAGTAGCAGAGGGAATCTATGAAATAGTAGAAGACGAATTAGGAGAGCTTAGACTATTGGACCTAGATATCAGTATCTTGGTCACTGGTAAAGTATATGACTATAGGGTAAAACCATTAGTAGTAGATGTCTACTCAACAAAGGGTCAGCTCAATATTGAAAAAGAAGATATCAATATATTAGAAAACATAGACAATATAAGCCATGAAGAAGACTTAAATCTAGACCTAGGCATAGATGCTTTAGAGATAATAGACATAAAAGAAGACTTCAATATTCTAGACAAAAGACTTCTAGGCGATGAAATAATTATAGATGGGCTTCTAACAGCTAATGTTTTCTATATGGATAGAGATTCAGGTCATGTAAGAAACTTTAAGGACAATTTCCCATACAAATCCACTATTTACGTTGACGGTGACTATGAGGGGTCTAGCCTAGATGTAGAAGCAAGGCTTGGTCAAGTAAAATATGAAATAAAAAAAGATATGCTGTCCATAGACAATACCATAAGCTATGATATTCAATTCAATAAATATAAGTCAATCAGTGGTATCAAATCCATAGAAGAAACAGAGGACTTGATAGACTTACAAGATAGAGCAAGCATAACCATCTATATAGTACAAAAAGGTGACCTCCTATGGGATATAGCAAAGAGATACAAGACCACCATAGAGGATATACTTAGCTCAAACAATCTAGATTCCTCCTATGAAATCCAGGTAGGAGACAAAATCATTATCGAAAAAACTGTAGACATTGATTTTGAATAGATATAAATCTTCAAGATTCTATGATATAATTAGCCATAGTTCACTTAATAAGGAGATAAACAATGGAAGAATTTATCATGGAATCCTATGGAAAGGTCAATTTAGCCCTAGATATCCTATATAAAAGAGACGATGGCTATCACGAGTTGAGAAGTATCATGCAGAGGATATCCTTAAAAGATAGGTTGATTTTTCAAGAGATAGACAAAGGAATTGTTATAGAATGCGATAATAAGGACCTTCCTATAAATAATAGTAACCTTGTATACAGGGCCTGGGAAAAGTTAGTAGAGGCTACAGGTGTAGACAAAGGGGTCAAGGTCATAATAGAAAAGAATATACCCCTAGCAGCGGGATTGGCAGGAGGCTCTAGCAATGCAGCCACTACCCTTATAGCCTTAAATCAATTATGGAAGACAAATTTATCGGAGAATGACTTGATGACTATAGGCAAAGAACTAGGTGCAGACGTCCCTTTTTGTGTAATAGGTGGCACAGCCCTAGCTCAAGGCATAGGTGAAAAGCTAAGCAAGCTAAAAGCCTTCTCAGATAAACATATACTCCTATGCAATCCCAATATAGCTATATCTACAGAGTATGCCTACAGCAAACTAGAATTTTCTAATCAAAGAATAGATATAGAAGGTATGATATCCTCCATAGAAGCTGATGACCTAAAGTCTGTGGCAGAAAAAATGGGCAATACAATGGAAAGCTCAATAATAAGGGAATACCCAATCATAGAAAAGATAAAGGGCATTATGGTTGATAATGGGGCCCTAGGTTCTCTAATGAGTGGAAGCGGGTCAACAGTATTCGGTCTTTATGAAGATCAAGAAAAGATGAAATTCACACAAAATAAGCTACTTGAATTCACAGACAAAGTCTATACATGCAAAACTTTATAAGTATATTACACCCACCTTTTGGTAACTATAGTACCTAGAGGTGGATTTTTATTTTTTGTCTGTCAATCCAAGTGTATTAGTCTGTCATTCTGAGTGTATAGTCTGTCAATCCAAGTGTATAGTCTGTCAATCCAAGTGTATAGTCTGTCATTCCGAGTGTATAGTCTGTCATTCCGAGTGTAACGAGGAATCTTAAAACTAAAACAAAGATCCTTCGTCGCAAGCTCCTCAGGATGACACAGGATAAAAGCTCCTCAGGATGACACAGGATAAAAGCTCCTCAGGATGACAAGAACTGGGTTTTGGGAAGTCAATAATAAGAGGTGGATTTTTTTATGGATAAAATTATATCTAAAGATATAGACGAAAATATGAAATACATAAATGAATTACTAATCGATAATGATGATCTAGTCATCCGAGATATAGAAGTCGGAGATATTTTGCCTGTTAAAGTTTCAGTAGTCTTTATAGATGGGCTTGTCAGTTCAGACCATATAGCTGAATATATCATAGGATCATTATTACAAGAGGAAGAACTCAAATCTTTTACAGCTGAAGGCTACAAAACTACAGTCTTGGACTCAATAAAGAAACATGGTCTATATTCTGGTGAGATCAAAGATGAAAACAAATGGGAGCCGATCATCGACGCAATCCTATCAGGAGATACAGTACTCCTGATCGATGCTTGCCCAATTGGACTGATCATAGGTACTAGAGGGGCACCTTCAAGAGGAATAGGAGAGCCCCAGACAGAAACAGTAGTCCGTGGGCCAAGAGATGGTTTCACAGAAACCCTAAAGTTCAATACAACCTTGATTAGACGTAGAATAAAAGATCCCAAACTTAAGCTAAAGATGTATAAAGTTGGAAGAAGGAGCAAGACCAGCCTTGCAGTCATGTATATTGATGATATTGTAGATAAGAAACTCCTAGATGAAGTCAACAAGAGGATATCCGATGTGGATATTGATGCAGTAGTAGACAGTTCTATTTTAGAGCATCTTATAGAGGACAATTATCTTTCACCGTTTCCACAGATGGAAAACACAGAAAGACCTGATGCGGTTGCAGCATCCATATTCGAAGGTAGAATAGCCATAGTCGTAGACAATTCACCCTTTGTATTACTAGCTCCAGCAACTATGGGAACCCTCTTGCAATCATCTGAGGATTACTATACTAGATGGATGGAAACATCAGCTGTTAGGATGTTTAGAGTAATTGGACTCATGTTAATATTACTACCTGGACCATTATATGTAGCCCTAACAGCCTATCATCCCGGCCTCTTGCCTACTAAGCTAACATATTATGTAGCAGCAAGTAGGATAAATGTACCATTTCCAGCCATTATAGAAGCAATCCTCATGGAAGGAACCATGGAGCTTTTAAGAGAAGCTGGAACAAGGGTATCTGGACCCATTGGTACAACCATAGGTATAGTGGGAGGTTTGATCATAGGTCAAGCAGCAGTAGAGGCTGGTATAGTCAGTCCCTTGATGATAATCATAGTAGCTATAACCACCGTTGCTACAT
>CAZXWU010000129.1:0-5465 GCA_964644495.1 uncultured Tissierella sp. | reverse complement strand
GGTTGCTAAAGAAGCAGCTCAAGCACTTAATCAAGGACAAGTGGATGTCAGACTTAATCTGATGAAGGCTGACACTAGTAATTATAATCCTATAAAGATACTTCCAAGTAGCATCCAAAAGAAAGATAAAGTAGATCTACTTAGACGTGGCTATGAAGCAGCCAAGACTTATGATGATGTCATATCTCAGGTTACTGTAAGATATTTAGAAGAAGAACAAAATGTTCTAATAGCTAATACTGAAGGTCTCTTGGTTACAGACTCAAGGGTCAGGACTAGATATACTGTCCAATCAGTGGCTACTAAGGGTAGTGAGATGCAGGTAGGATCCTATAGTCCAGGTGCATCCATGGGTTATGAATTCTATGAAACTGTAGATGTTAGGGATGTGGCTGAGGAAGCATCAAGAATTGCCAAGGTCTCTGTCCATGCAGACTATTGTCCAAGTGGTCTTATGCCAGTAATTATTGACAATGAATTTGGTGGAGTTTTATTCCATGAGGCATGTGGCCATGCTCTCGAAGCTGAATTTGTATCCAAGGATACTTCTGCCTTTGCCAACAAATTAGGCCAGCTAGTGGCATCGCCTCTGGTTACAGCTATTGATGATGGTACTATGCCAAGTGGTTGGGGAACATCCAATGTTGATGATGAGGGTACACCTACACAAAGAAATGTACTCATTGAAAATGGAGTTTTAAAGTCATATTTAATAGATAAATTAAATGGTAGAAGAATGAATATGCAATCTACTGGTTCTGGACGTAGACAATCATATAAATTTGCTCCTACTTCAAGAATGAACAATACCTATATCGATGCAGGTGACTCTACTTTAGATGAGATGATTGGAGCTACTGAATATGGTCTTTATGCTAAGAAGCTAGGTGGAGGCAGTGTCAATCCAGCTACTGGTGACTTTAATTTTGCTGTAATGGAAGGATATATAGTTAAGGATGGCAAGATTCTAAAACCTGTACGAGGAGCTACCCTAATTGGTAATGGTGTAAAGGTACTAGAACTTATAGATATGGTAGGAAACAATCTAGAGCTTGGTCAAGGAATGTGCGGAGCATCCTCTGGTTCTATTCCAACTAATGTTGGTCAACCAAGTATTAGGGTAAAGTCCCTAACTGTGGGCGGAAGAAAGGGGGATGAATAATATGGACCATAGAGAATTTCTAAATAAAGTTGTATCTAGAGGAAAAGAAAAGATGGATGATGTAGAGGCTTTTCTTGTAAAACAAAAACAATTAGAGATAGAAATCTATAAAGGTGACATAGATAAGTATAGTATCGCAGAAAGTGGGGGCTTATCCTTGAGAGGGTCCTTTGACGGTAAGATAGGATATTCCTATACTGAAAAGCTTGAAGAGGATTCAATAGATATGCTGATCGATGAAGCTTTAGAGAACAGTAAATATATAGAAGGCTCAAGTGATGAAATCATATTTTCGGGATCAGATTCCTATGAGAATATAAATCATTATCATGAGTCTCTAAATCAAGTTCCAACTCAAGCTAAGATCGAATTTGTAAAAAATCTTGAGAAAGAAGCTTATGCCTTAGACGATAGAGTATTTGCAGTTAATGCTTGTGTCTATATGGAGTTTGAAGGTGAAAGATATATAGTAAACTCTAAAGGGATTGACCTTCATGACAAATCCAATGGTGGTGCAACATATATTTCTGTTGTAGTTAAAGATGGCGAGGATGTAAAAACAGGTATGGGCTTCAAAATCTTTAGTGATTTTTCAAGCTTAGACTACAAAGAGATAGCCAATGAGGCTGTAGAAAATGCTACATCCATGTTAGGCGCAAAGAATATCAAATCAGATAATTATCCTATAGTATTTGAAAATACAACATTTGCAAGCCTCCTATCTGCTTTTACTGGGGTTTTCTCATCTGATAATGTTCAAAAAGGACTTTCCCTATTAAAAGGGAAATTAGGCGAAGAAGTTGCCGCTCCAATATTGTCCATAGTTGATGACCCATTTTTGAAGGATGGTTTTGCATCAAGAGACTTCGATGATGAAGGTACAGCTTCCAAGTTTAATAATGTTATAGATAGTGGTAAGCTAGTAGGATTTGCCTACAATTGGAAAACTGCAAACAAGGAAGGGCTAGAGTCAACAGGCCACGCTAGCAGAAGCTATAAAGGTTCAATCTCTATAGCACCTAGCAACCTATATGTTGTTAAGGGTGATATGGAAGTTAATGAGCTTATGAAATTAGCTGATAATGGCTTATATATTAATAACTTACAAGGACTGCATTCAGGTCTTAATGCAGTATCTGGGGATTTTTCTCTGTCGGCATCAGGCTATGAAATTGCAAATGGTGAAAAGTCTAGACCTGTAAATGCCATAACTATAGCAGGTAATCTATTGGATCTATTTAAGGATATTGAAGCAATTGGCAATGATTTAAAATTTGGTCTACCTTCTAATGGTTATATCGGTTCCCCAAGTATATTGGTAAGATCATTATCAGTATCAGGCGAATAAATTGTAACCCAAGATAATCCCCTTTCATATTATATAGTATATAAGTTTGTGAGGGGGTTATTTTAATGGATGAAGAATTAATGGTTAGCCCAATAGTCGATGACGAAATAGTCACATCTACCCTTGATGAAGGAGATAGGTGTTCTTGTGGAGATACATCACTTTTATTTTTCTTCCTTATACTTGCTATGTTTTTTAAAGAAGGAATACTATGTACAAGTCAAGATTCATTGTTGTTTTTCTTTTTAATTCTATCAATCATATGGAACTCTTGATATTACCTAAAAAAATCCCCTTAAATGCGGGATTTTTTATTTTATAGGGGAAATTATATCTTTTAGGGTAATAATAAAATATGAGCATAATCTTAGTAGCCAAAAATATTTCTAATAATTTTTTATAAATAGTATGGCATATTGAAATAAATATGATATACTATATGAGTATATATGATGAATAAGATGACACATTAGGAAGCTACATAAATTAAAACTATATGGGAGGGCTTGGAATGGCTTATAAGTATATTAAATGGTTTGATGAAATTGACAAACATGATATTCCTGTTGTAGGAGGTAAAGGCGCTAATTTAGGAGAGCTTACACAAAAAGGATTGAATGTACCACCAGGATTTTGTGTAACAGCAGGTGCCTATATGGACTTTATAGATTATGCAGAACTTGATGATGTAATTAGAGCCTTAATGTATGGATTAGATGAGGAAAATTCTCAACTATTGACTCATGTGAGTAAAGAAATTCAAAGTAGAATTGTTAATAGTAAAATTCCAACACAGTTAGAAGAAGAAATCAAAGAAGCATATAAGGAATTTAGTTCAAATCTAAAGCTAGTGGATCCAGAGGTAGCAGTTAGATCTTCAGCTACAGCAGAGGATTTACCAGATGCTTCCTTTGCAGGCCAACAGGATACTTACTTACACATAAATGGTGAAAAAGAATTGATTAACTATGTTAAGAAATGTTGGGCATCCCTATGGACTTCAAGAGCAATTTATTATAGAGTAAAACAAAACTTTGATCACTTCCAAGTATCCCTGGCAACTGTTGTTCAAAAGATGGTAAACAGTGCAAAGTCAGGTGTTATGTTTACAGCAAATCCAATTAACAATGCAACAAATCAGATGATGATCAATGCATCATGGGGTCTTGGTGAGGCAGTTGTATCAGGTTTAGTTACTCCTGATGAATATGTGGTCAATAAGGAAACAAAGGATATAGTAGATAGCTATATTTCTGAGAAAAATTTAATGGTTATAAAGTCTGAAGATGGCATAGGTACAATAGAGGTAAAGGTTGCAGATGAATTAGGTAATGACTTTGTGACTAGGGAATGTCTAGATAAGACAGAATTATTTACACTTATAGATTATGGCTTGAAAATAGAAGAGATGTATGGAAGTTACCAAGATATAGAATGGGGATTTGATGGAGATACTAAGGAGTTATATATTCTACAATCAAGACCTATCACTACTATCGAAGGTGAAAAAGTAGAAAAGAAAGCCCAAGAATTAAGGGTATTAGCAAAGGGCTTACCAGCTTCACCAGGTATAGGCTATGGTAGGGTAAGAAATATCAAGGATATTACTGAAATAGACCTTGTTCAAGAGGGAGATATACTTGTGACTGTAATGACAAACCCGGATATGGTTCCAGCTATGAGAAAGGCTGCAGCTGTAGTCACTGAGGAAGGTGGAAGGACTTGTCATGCTGCTATAGTATCTAGAGAATTACAAATACCTTGTATAGTTGGATCAAAGTCTGCTGCTTCTATATTGAAACAAGGTATGGAAGTAACAGTTGATGCTACTAGAGGAGTAGTATATGAAGGCAAGATTATGGATGAGAAGGCAAGTAAAGGCAAGTCTGACTCCAAAGCAGAGGTTAAAGACCAAGCAGGCCTGTCAGAAGAACTATTGTCTCAATTGGCACCTATTACTGCTACAAAGATATATATGAACCTTGGTGAACCATCATTAATTGATAGATATAAGAATCTCCCAATAGATGGTATAGGTTTGATGAGAACAGAGCTTATATTTACAAACATGGTAGGAGTTCATCCAATGTATCTAGTAAAAACTGGTCAAGGACAGTTACTGGTAGATAAATTCAGTGAAGCAGTCATGACAGTAGCTAGGGAATTATTTCCAAAACCATTAGTGGTTAGGCTGTCAGACTTTAGAACAAATGAATTTAGAGGTCTAAAAGGTGGAGAAGAAGTAGAACCTATGGAGGCCAATCCAATGATTGGTTGGAGAGGGGTATCCAGATATATTTCACCTGAATATGAAGAGGGCTTCAGACTTGAATGTAGAGCAATCTTAAAAGTAAGAGAAGAATATGGGCTAACAAATGTAATAGTTATGCTTCCATTTGTAAGAACTACTGATGAATTAGTTAAAGCTAAAGAAATTATGGCACAAGAAGGTCTAGTACAAAGTAAAAACTTCAAGATTTGGATAATGGCTGAAGTACCAGCTGTAGTATTCCAAGCAGAAGAGTTTGCTCAGTTAGTAGATGGATTTTCTATAGGAAGTAATGATCTTACCCAGTTGATAATGGGTGCTGATAGGGACTCAGCTATACTAAATAATATGGGATACTTTGATGAAAGAAACGAAGCTGTTAAAAAGGCTATATCAATCCTTATAAAAGCAGCTCACAAATATGGCAAGACAATATCCATATGTGGTCAAGGACCATCACAATACCCTGAGTTCGCAGAGTTCTTAGTAGAACAAGGTATAGACAGTATGAGTGTAAATCCAGATACTGTAGCTTATACAAAGAGACTAGTAGCTTCAGTGGAGCAAAAGATAATTTTGAATAAATTAAGAAATAAGTAATTTAGTAAATAGAAAATGCTAAATTGGGACCTGATATGATACTTCCAAAGTAGACAGTCTAATTAATTAAAATTAGATTATCTACT
>CAZXWU010000128.1:0-5480 GCA_964644495.1 uncultured Tissierella sp. | reverse complement strand
TCAACTAGCGGTATTGGAGTGGGAATCGCAAAGATATTTGCAAAAGAAGGTGCTAAGGTTGTTGTAACTGGAAGAAGAGAAGAAAAAGGGCAAGTTGTGGTTGATGCCATTGTCAAAGATGGTGGAGAGGCATCATACATCTATAGTGATGTGACTAAACCCGAAACCATAAGAGATTTGATTCAAGGGGTTGTAGATAAGTATGGCAAGATGGATGTTTTGGTAAACAATGCTGCCAATGTTGCGCTTCCTGACGGAACAATTGAAGAGCTAACTATTGAAATGTGGGATGATATAATGGAGAGTGATTTGAGAAGCGTATTTATAGCAACTAAGGAAGCGATTCCACATATGAGGCAAAATGGAAAGGGCTCAATTGTAAATATTGGATCTATGGCTTCTCAAGCTGGTGACTTAGGTAGTGCAGCATATGCTTCAGCAAAAGCAGGGGTAAATCTGTTGACTCAATCTACTGCTGTTCAGTATGGAAAAGAAAATATTCGTTGCAATTGCATTCGTCCTGGACTTATTGTCACACCAGAGAATAAGGAGCATCTGCCTAAGTTGTTGACTGATGTTTTCATGAGCAATATTCTTGTGAACAGATATGGTGCTCCAGAAGATATTGGCTATCTAGCTTTGTATTTAGCATCTGATGAAAGTGAATATGTGACTGGTCAGATTATGGATGTTGATGGTGGAACTAATGCTCATGCAACAACTGTAGCTCAATTTAGGGAGGCAGGTTCAAGAACCTGGTAAATAACAATATAGACTTATGGAGAAATATTGGTAGTAAATACATCTAATATACGAAAAACGAAACCAAAATATAAATGCATTAGCAAAACATACACACATGCTCCGAAAAGATAAAGATTTTATATTAAAAGAAGGACTTTAGTAAAGCATTGTCGAATAAACCATGGATAGGAAATAAAATAAGGGGTTGATTTCAGTGAAGTGTCCATACTGTGAAGAAACAATGGAAAAAGGATATATTCAAGCATCAAGAACTTCTGAGCTGATTTGGTCAAAAAATAGAAGTAGAGTTTTCTTAACACCAGATGATATAGATATCCAATTGACTCAACAATTAAGCTTCCTTCCATGGTTAGAGGGGTATATTTGTAAAGCTTGCTCAAAAATTATCTTGGATATATAGAACTTTGATTTAGTCTTCAAACTATGTTAATATGGGAGACGTGATTAGATATTAACTAGAATGGAGGTATTGGCTATGGGAAGTTTACCGAATTGTCCAAAATGCAATTCTGAATACACTTATGAAGATGGCAATTTATTAGTTTGTCCTGAATGTTTTCATGAATGGAATCCTGAAGTTGAGGCTGAAATTCAAGAAGCTGCAGCAGAGGCAAAAGTAATTAGGGATTCTAATGGTAATGTTTTAAATGATGGTGATACTGTTTCAGTAATACAAGATCTAAAACTAAAAGCTAACTCATCGATAAAGAGAGGTACGATAGTAAAAAACATAAAATTAATCCATGATCCAAGTGATGGAGTCCATGATATTGATTGCAAGATAGATGGCTTTGGGGCTATGCTTTTGAAATCCAGCGTTGTTAAGAAAATCTAGATCAGAATACAAGATAGCTAGCAATCAAGTGAGACCTGATAATAGTGATATAATTTACTATTATCAGGTATTTGCCTTTTGGTTGACATAAATAATATTCTTAAGAGCAGAGTTTATCCAAAAACCCATTGTTTACTGATCAATAATGATATAGAATATTGAGTAATGATGCAGAATATTGGTTAATGATGTAGATAAAGAGGGGTCGTTTTATGGTACTTATTGATGGGGACTTGAGTCTAGCCCAGATATCATCCAAGATGTTGACAAAAATTAAAATTCTGGAGCAAGAGTTGAAAAAAAGCAATCGAAGACTTGAACAATCAGAGCAATTGGCTAATATAGGAAGTTGGGAATTAGATCTGATCCTTAATACAAGTTATTGGTCAAATCATACCTATAGTATATATGGTATCAGTAAAGAACAGTTCTGTAATACACTTGAAGGCTATCTTGATTTTATTTATCCTGAAGACAAAGGGTTAATTATTGATATGTACAATAGTCCTTCTAAAGGACAAAAACAATTTGAATATCGAATTGTTAGGCCTAATGGAAATATAGTAAATGTGTTGGAAAGACTTGAATTTATATTTGATGAAGAAGGCAGGCCTGTCTTTGCCCATGGAACAATACAGAATATTACTGAAAAGAAAAGGATAGAGCAGGAAGTTCAGATTAAACAAAATGAAATAGATAAGATTCACCAACGTTTTGAAATTCTCGTAAGAGAATCCAGTGACCTATATGAGATTATAGATGCTGATGGTATTTTAAAATATATTAGTGAATCGGTTAAAAAAATTACTGGATATAGCCAGGATGAGTTATTAGGTAAAAATATATATGATCTTTTCCATGGAAAAGATCTACAGAGATTAATTGAGATGAGAGATTATGTTTTAGCTAATATAGATAAAAAAATCCAGGGAGATTTAGTATTTAACACTAAAGATAATAGGAAAGTACATTTGGATACTATAATGCAAAATTTATTAGATGAACCATCTATAGAGGGAATTGTAATAAACTACAGGGATATCACAAGTAGGATTGAAATGGAAAAAAAGATGGCTTATATTTCCACTCATGATGATTTAACAAATCTCCCGAACCGAATCTATTTTAATAAGATGCTGAGAAAAGAATGTTCAAATGCTAAGAAAAACCAGGCTAATTTTGCCTTAATGATGCTCCATGTAGGTGGTATAGAATATGTAAATCACTCTTTAGGCTATGCCTTAGGGGATAAGTTGGTTATAGAAATTGCGAATAGATTGAAAGAAACCTTGATAAATGGAGAATTCATAAGCCGTTATTCAGATGACCACTTTTCTGTGTTAGTATCACAATCAATGACCTATGAAGAGTATGAAAGACTAGCTGACAAGATATTGGCCTTGTTTCTTAAATCATACAAGATTGATAATTATAAGCTGGATATATCAGCTAATATAGGTATAGTTGTATCTGATGGTCATGTAGATGATATCGATGATTTAAAAAAGCAGGGGGAGGTTGCAGCCCTTAGGGCTGAAAGAGAAAAGAAGAATAGCTTCAAATTTTATTCATCTGATTTAGGAGATCAAAACAATAGGGAGGCCATTTTACGGAGTGAACTACATTATGCTATAGAAAGAGATCAGCTTAGGGTCAACTATCAGCCTATAGTGAATCTAAACAACAATATGATAGTTGGGGCTGAAGCCTTGATCAGGTGGGAACACCCAGAGTTTGGCATCCTATCGCCTAATGAATTTATCCCAATAGCTGATGAAACTGGTTTGATAATTGACATTGGTAAATGGGTTTTAAATAGGGTTTGTATAGATTATTGCAACTGGATAGATAAAGGATTATCGGATTTTAATCTATCTATAAATTATTCAGGTATACAATTGCTGGAAAATAGATTTGTGGACAATATTAAAGAAATTATAGATGATTATGGACTGGACTATAAATTTTTGACAGTAGAAATAACTGAACATACATTACTTGAAAACTCAAAAAAAGTTACTTCTGATATCAAAAATTTACAATCCCTAGGGATTAAAGTAGCAGTAGATGATTTCGGGACTGGATATTCATCTATGTCTATGCTTAGTCAATTTGATATAGATATTTTGAAAATTGACCGTTCATTTGTCATGAATGCACCTATAAATAAGACAAGTGCAGCTATTACCAAACATACTATCAATCTAGCTAATGAATTGAAGATTAAAATAATAGCAGAAGGAATAGAGAATTTAGACCAGTTGTTTTATTTGAAAGACTTGGACTGTCATTTAGGTCAAGGATATCTATATAGCAAGCCTCTATCCTTAAAGGATTTTGAAAACTTATTAAGAGAAAATATGGTCATGTTTTCATAAGAAAAGGGTAGATTTGAATTCAAATCTACCCTTTCACTTGGTTTATTATAAGAATTTACTCTTTAGATTACTCCAGTACATATCTTTGTTGAATATTAACTTATATATTTTTTTGTCTGATATTTTAAAGTTGATCCTGTCTAAGTTGTCATATTTGTATTCTACACCATCGTTTACAATCAGAGTGGAGTTGGTATATCGATTTGCAAGCTTCAATGTAACTTTTGCATCACCTGGAACTACTAGGCTATTTAAAAGTGAACGGAAGGCCTTTGAGCTTATGGGAGCTAATGGAGCTATTTGTAAAGTATTCAGGGTTGGGTATATGATGGATCCTCCTACGGAAAAATTGTAGGCTGTAGAACCAGATGGGGTCGATACAATCATACCATCACCACTATAATCCTCTAAATGGTTATCATCGATTGAAACCTCCATGTGGACCACTTTGGATCTAGCACCTTTTACCACGATTTCATTGACTCCTGAAAGATAATAGCATTTCTCCTTTGTGCATACTTCAGCATCTACTAAAAGTATTTCTTCTACAATGTATTCTTCATTAATATACTTGTCTATGAATTGGTCTATGTTTTTAGGTAGTATTTCTTGAAAAAAACCTAGATGGCCAGTGTTGATTCCTACAAATGGAATAGTAGGAAACCTGTTTCTATGTACTGCTCTTAGGAATGATCCATCACCACCGACACAGATATTTAATTCTGCTTGGTCATCATATTTATCTTTAACTATAAAACCTCTTTTTTTTAATTTTTCTGTTAGTTCTGCTGAGGTTTTTCGAGATTCAAAATTTCTATTTGATATTACATTAATTATCCTTGATTTAGTCATTTAATTTCCTCCTAAAACTGCTGATATTTTACTCAATATCTGCTATAATTATATTTATATTATATAACAAAATACAAAGTATTGGGAGAGTATTATGGATATATTTAAAGAAAATCATAGTCTTGTAACTTTTAACTGTAATACTGCACACATATCATTGGAAGATTTCTTATATGGAAATGAGATTTCAGGACGTTTATTTAGAAGACTATATAAGAATAAACATATTTATTTGAACGGGGAATTTGTCAAAAAGAATACTGAATTAAAAAAAGGGGACAAAGTGACTATCTACATGGAGGATGAAGAAAACAATATAGGTCCAGAGAAGATGGAATTGGGTATTGTATATGAAGACCATGACCTATTGATTATCAACAAGCAAGCAGATATAGTAGTCCATCCAACTAAATCCCATCAAGAAAATACTTTGTCAAATGGAATAGCCTATCATTTTAGGGAAAATGGTATCAAGAAGAAGATTAGGTTTGTCAATAGACTAGATATGGATACTACAGGCATACTAATAGTAGCTAAAAATCCTTTTGCCCACCAGCAGATGGCTATTCAATTAGAGGGAAATACTGTAAGCAAAAGGTACTATGCCTTGGTTGAAGGTGTTGTGGAAAAGGATGAAGATACTATTGATT
>CAZXWU010000127.1:2282-5503 GCA_964644495.1 uncultured Tissierella sp. | reverse complement strand
ATTAATTTAAATCCCATAAAAAATGTAAAAAAGAGAAAGATAAATATAGATACAGCTTATATTGAAATTAAAAGTATGAGTCAAGATGCTCTCGTAAGAGATAAAAAAGTATTAATTGACTTCTATAAAGAGTTGTCAGAAGAGGGATACAAAAACTTAATAATAGATTTACGTCAATATACAACTGGATCGGACTATTATTGGATACAAAACATTGTAGCTCCAAATATAACCAATCCTTTAACTTATGATATTATTACCTTCTTGACAGGTGGAGAAGATTTAATTCGATATAGTGACTTAGGGGCAGAGATTCAATGGGATATGGATATGACAAAAGAATACAGTAATAAGAACTTAGATGATTTTAATCAACTACATGCATGGTATAAGGATTCGCTTACTGTTGAGCCTCTTGGTGAAGAAGGATTATTTAATGGTAATATTTATTATTTAACAGATGAGAATATTTATTCCTCGTCAGAAGCTATGGCGCAGTTTTGTAAACAAACAGGGTTTGCAACACTTATAGGTACTAATACTAAAGGTGATGGACATGGAGCAGGGGGCACCCCAATTATAAAAGTCCTACCTAATAGTGGTATTATGTTTTGGTATCGTGTAGGATATGCTGTCAACGAAGATGGTTCTAGTAATATAGAATTTGGCACTAGCCCGGATTACTATGCAAAAGAAGGGGAAGACCCATTGGATGCATGTTTAAGGATTATAGAGGAGTTTAGCTCTAATTAAAATTATAATATATACAGACTTAAATTGATTTAAATCAATTTAAGTCTGTTTTTTTAGTTTGAATTACTTCTATTTCACTGGGTATATAATATATGATTGTTATAGAGGGGTGATTTGATGGATAAGGTGGAATATTTGATTATCGGTAATGGTATAGCCGGTTTATCTGCAGCGAGGGAGCTTAGAAACAATGATAGAAATAGTTCAATTTTAATGATTTCTAAGGAGAATTATCCAACTTACTATAGGATGAGATTGACTGAAGCATTGGGGAACAATAAAGTACTAGAGGATTTATTGGTTAACAAACTTAAGTGGTATGAGGACAATGATATCCAACTTTTATTAGGAAAAAGTGTTACAGAAATTATCCCAGAGGAAAGTAAGCTAGTAATAAACAATCATCAAGAGATAATATACAAAAATCTTCTCATAGCTACAGGGGGCAAACCATTTATACCACCAATAAGTGGCAGTCACAAGGAAGGTGTATTTGCTCTCCGAAATTTAGATGATTTAATTGCCATTAGATCATATATCAAGAATCTTGATAGGGTACTTGTAATCGGAGGAGGGCTTCTTGGGCTTGAAGCTGCCTGGTCATTAAAGAAACTAGGTAAAAAGGTAAGTGTGGTAGAATTTGCACCATATCTGCTGCCAAGACAATTAGACAAGGAATTGGGAGAGAAGTTAGCTGACAAACTAAGAGACCATGATATAGAGATAAATCTTCCTCATTCAGTAGAAGCTATAGAAGGTGAGGATAGGGTCACAGGTGTACGACTTCAAAATGGGGATTTCCTAAAAGCAAATGCTGTATTGATTTCAACAGGTATAGCTCCAAATATTGATCTAGTTAGAGACACATCCATTAAATGCAATAGAGGAATTCTTGTAGATAAGTTCCTAAAAACAAATATATCCAATATCTATGCTGCAGGTGATGCAGCTGAATATAGTGGCCTGGTATTAGGCTTATGGACCACAGCAAATGAGCAAGGTAAGATTGCTGCAAGAAATCTTTTGGGTTACAGTACAGAGTACACTCACCCTAAAGCTTTTTCCAGTTTGAGACTTGAAGATATTAAATTGTTTTCAGCTGGAAATACTATAGACTATGAGCATATATATGAGTATAGAGATAAAAATCATGATATTATTAAAAAATTGTTTGTTAAAGATAGTATGATTGTTGGGTCAATACTATTTGGTGATATAATGGACATGAATTCAACTAAGGAAGCAGTGTTTTCAAATATAAGTATAGACACATATTTGAAAAACACTCCAAATTTTATTAGAAAATAGGGGGAATTATATGGATATTCAATTTTTGGGAGCTGCAAAAATCGTCACAGGTTCCAATTATTTATTAACTAGCAAAAACCACAAGATATTAATTGATTGTGGTATGTTTCAAGGGAATAAAGAAAAAGAAAGGATGAATTTTGAAGATTTTCCCTATGATGTATCAGAGATTGACTATTTGATACTGACTCATGCACATATTGATCACAGTGGTAGAATACCAAAATTAGTCAAGGCTGGTTTTAGGGGTAAGATCATCTGTACAAAGGCTACATATGACCTTTGTAGTATAATGTTATTAGATAGTGGCCATATTCAAGAATCAGATGCTAAATGGGAAAACAAAAAAAGGAGCAGGGCTGGTAAACCAGAAATAGAACCCTTGTATACAACAAACGATGCACGAAACAGTCTCAACTATTTTGATCCTTATTTTTATAATCAGAAGTTTAGTTTAAGTGATGATATTGCAATCAGATTTAGAGATGCAGGCCATATATTGGGTTCTTCTATAGTGGAAATCTGGGTAGAAGAAGAGGGAGAAACTACAAAAATAGTATTTTCTGGAGATTTAGGTATGCCAGGCAGACCGATTATACGTTATCCTGAATATATCAGTGATGCTGATTATTTAATTTTAGAATCTACTTATGGTGATACAAATCATGAGCCCTTCAAAGAGAGTACGGAGAAACTAATAGACATAATTAACAGGACGGCTTTAAGGGGTGGAAGTGTAATTATACCATCCTTTGCAGTAGGTAGAACCCAAGAATTAATATATGAATTAAATAAATACTATGAATATAATTCTGAAATAGAAGAGTATATGAAAATACCTATATATATAGATAGCCCATTAGCCATCAATGCTACATCAGTATTTCAAAAGAACTCTTCTAGTTTTAATGAAGAAGCTCAAGGTTTAATACTTAAAGGTGATAATCCTTTTTCTTTTGAAAATTTAAGGTATGTTAAGTCTACAGAAGAGTCAATTGCACTAAACAAGGCAAGATATCCAAAAGTAATAATTTCATCAAGTGGTATGGCTACTGCTGGTAGGGTAAGGCATCACCTAAAGCACAATCTTTGGGATCCGAAAAATAGTCTAGTCTTTGTTGGATATCAAGCTGAAGGCACCTTAGGTAGGATTTTATTAG
>CAZXWU010000127.1:0-2272 GCA_964644495.1 uncultured Tissierella sp. | reverse complement strand
AGAAGGTAAAATTATTAGGTGAAGAAATAGATGTACAATTGGAAATATATGATTTAGAAGGATTTTCAGGTCATGCAGATCAAAAAACCCTAATAGATTGGATAGAAAACTTCAGGCGTAAACCAAAGAAAATCTTCCTAGTACATGGTGAGGAAGGGCCTGCCAATGCATTAAGTGAAATAATTGAGGAAAAGTTCAATATCGATACAATAATTCCAAATCTAGGAGATAAGATAAATATTAGCAAGAGGGGAATTGAGGTAAGAAAAGGTGTAAGCATAGATCCTATTATGTTGCAACAAGACATTGAAAATGAAATTGCTAATGCTTATAGGGAGATAGAAGCTCTAAAGAAAAAAGGGTCCATGGATGAACTTGATACGCTGATTGTAAACAATTATGATGATTTAAAGAACAAGCTAATCGATTTAAGGCACAGCCTAATGGACTTAAATATATTAATAAGCAAATAAAATTTACAATTTATTTGCTTATGAAAATAATTTAGAAGACGGAGGAAGATATGAAATATATTAAGAACTACTCAAATGATCCAAGATATAATTTAGCTTTTGAAGAATATTGTTTTAAATACTTACCTAATGATAAGGACTATATTTTACTATGGATAAATGGTCCAGCTATAATAATAGGAAAAAATCAAAATACTTTAGAAGAGGTAAATTCAGAATATGTCAAGAAAAATGGTATCAGTATTGTACGTAGGGTTACAGGTGGAGGAGCAGTCTATCATGATTTAGGCAATCTAAATTTCTCCATTATAACAAATGCAGATGATAATGGGGCAATAGATTTCAAGAAATACAACCTTTCTATATTAAAGGCTTTAAACAAACTAGGAGTTGAAGGCGATCTATCGGGAAGAAATGATATTACAATCGATGGTAAGAAATTCTCAGGTATTGCCCAATCGATATGGAAAGGTAGAGTACTCAATCATGGAACCCTATTATTTGATACTAGATTAGATGTCTTGTCAGATGCATTAAATGTGAAACAAGATAAAATCGAGTCCAAAGGTGTCAAATCTGTAAAGAGTAGGGTTACAAATATCAAGGATTATTTAAATATAGATGCTGATATTGAAGTATTTAGAGAAACATTACTAAAGTACCTTTTTGAAGCAGAAGGTAAGGAGCCTGAAATATTAGTATTAAGCGAAGACCAATTAGGGGAGATCAACAAACTATTCCAAGATAAATATTCCACATGGGAGTGGAATTATGGATCTTCACCATCCTTTAACTATAAGAATTATAAAAGATTTCCCATTGGATCAATAGAAGTAAGACTAGAGATTAAAAATGGAAACATAAATGAATGTAAAATATATGGGGATTTTTTCGGGTCTGAAGATATTTCAAAGTTAGAACAAAGAATAATTAATTTAAAATACGATAAAGATTTTATTTACAATTCATTAAAAGATATAGATATTAAAAGGTATTTTGGGAATATTAATCTAGAAGATTTTATTAATCTATTAGTAGAATAAATATATTTTTCTTTTTAAAAAAATATTGCAAGTTTGCTCTGGGAAAATTGCAATATTTCTTTATATTGTTTAAATTATCTGATAAATAAAATGGGAATTGAAAGTTGGAGCTGGCCATCATTCAAAATGGCTTAAAACAGTATTTCGGTAACGGTTTCATGCAAAAGAAAGGTCTTGTTTTTATAATTCATTATGGTATTATTGACTTGAAGATAGATATATTTATGACAAAACCAAAACAATATGAGGAGGTATTTATGATGGATAAAAAAACCGTTGTATTAGGAGTAATTGGTTCTGATGTCCATGCTGTGGGGAATAAAATATTAGATCATTCCTTAACAGATGCTGGATTTAACGTAGTAAATATTGGTGTGTTGTCACCACAAGAGGATTTTATTAATGCAGCAATTGAAACAAATGCAGATGCAATTTTCGTGTCTTCACTTTATGGACATGGTGAAATTGACTGTAGAGGTATGAGAGAAAAATGCGATGAAGCTGGTTTAAAAGACATTTTACTTTATGTTGGAGGCAACATTGTAGTAGGTAAACAAGACTGGAATGAAGTTCATAAGAAATTTAAAGATATGGGATTTGACAGGGTTTATCCACCAGGGACAGCAACAGAAGCTGGAATCAATGATTTAAAAACAGATTTAGGCGTATAGAGGGATTATATGGACTGTTATCTATTCATTGATTTTGGTAGCACATATACAAAAGTAACCCTAGTGGATATAGAAAAAGAAGAAA
>CAZXWU010000126.1:4657-5605 GCA_964644495.1 uncultured Tissierella sp. | reverse complement strand
AATACTAGAGCCAGAGAATGAACGATTGAACTATAGTCCCTTAGCCTTGGAATGGATGATGATTAGAGCTGTAGAATACAAAGATAGAGATGTGTTAAATATCCTTGACCAGTGTGTGGATTTTATGAATCAAGCACAAGTAGGCTGGTACTATCTAATAAATAGGTATGAAGACATAGATATAAGCTTAAAAAAGAGAATGAAGGCTCAAAGGATATTTCAAAACAGTCTTTCCACCATATCCCTTATGTGGACATATTGGAGCAAGGGGGAGTATACCGAAGTCAACAAACTATCTACGATGGCTATTAACTTTGCCCTGGATGAGGGAAACACATGGGCTTTATCTCAAGTATACTTATTATTAGGTGGGATATATTCCTGCTATAATATGGAGGAATCTATGATTGCGGAATATCAAAAATCCATGAACCTTCTTAAGAATACTAATTGGACTGAGGAACTCAAATCCATGTACTATAATATGGGGGCTACCTACATATCCTTAGGAGATTATAAAAAGGCAAGGGCCTATCTAGACAAGTCTGATAAAGATAATTTTAGCTCATACCACAAATGGGCTGTATTAGAGATTGAAGTTGGCAATATAGAAGAAGCAAATCGCTGGATAGAGGAAATGGACAAATATATTGAAGAGTATATAAGAAGGAATAAAGAGTCAGATACCTGGGATAAATTCCAGAGATTTTACTATGATGAGATGACCCAAATATTGGAAGTGACAAAACTACAATCAACTGGCAATCCAGAGGAGTCAAATGATTATATAGCATTATTGGAGTCCCTTATGAACAGGTTTTTAAAAGATGGAAGGTATGGTTTTATGAATTTCCACAAGGATTCTTTAAAAGAAGCATATGTTAAAAATAGACGTTATAAAGATGCACTGGAGCTAGAGGAGCTGTTTTCCAAAATAAAGACAAAACA
>CAZXWU010000126.1:1141-4647 GCA_964644495.1 uncultured Tissierella sp. | reverse complement strand
ACAAAACACATCATTAACACATAAAAACAGTAAGCTAATTTCGATAAAAACAGGTTTATAATTCCCCTAAACACTATGTTATACTAATTGTGATAGGGGGTATTTTAATGTTTAAAAGTATTGGGTTTTTATTTAGAAAAATTAAAGAATATGATTTTATTATGTTACCTATAATGGTTATCTACACCTTACTTTCTTCAGTTTTTCCATTTATATGGGTTATTGTACCTGCAAAGATTATATCTTTGGCATCTATTGGGGATTCAACCATGATGATACAGTATATAATCATAGGTGGTCTACTTTCCATAATATGCGCCATGGGAACCTCATATTTAAGGGGAAATTATAGAATGAGGATGAATAATGTACGTTATAATTTGATTCGTGATTTGATGGAGTATTCTTTGACTATGCCCTATGAGAATACCCTTAATCCAGAACAATTAACAAAGATAGAACTGGCAGATATATCGGTGAGAAGTCCTATGCAAGGAGCCGGTGGAATAATCTTAATCATGCTAAGTCTATTTGGGAATATATTTGCATCTATTGGTTTTTTAGGTCTCCTGTCTACATTGTCCTTATGGATAATGTTATTACTATTTTTATTGGTATTAGCTTCCTTTTATTTTAACTCAAAGGCAGCATCCTTTGAGGAATCAACTTGGGATCAGTGGGGAGATTATGAAAGAAGATATTTCCAAACAACTAATATCATGACTGACCCAAGCTATGGGAAAGATATACGACTATATTCTTTAATAGATGTATTGGAAAGTTACAGTGACAAACTTATAAATCAGTTTAAGATTATTTCACTATCAGTAAGCAAAAGAAATATTCAAATGGATACAGTAGTTGCAGTTTTAAGTATCTTAAGAGATATAGTGGTTTTTGCTTATATATCTGGATTATTGTTGAGTAATCAAATAGATCCTTCCCAGTTCTTTCTCTATACAAGTGGAACTACTTCTCTAGTTGTAATATTACAAGAAAGTATGAAGCAAATTTCAAGTATAAAAAAAGAGTCCAATAGATTGTCTCACTTCATAAGCCTAATGGAGGAGGAAAATCACATATCAAAGGATGTCACAGACACAAAGGAATTAGAAAAGCTAGAAAAAAGTGATTCAATAACCATAGATATAGTTGATCTAAGCTTTAGATACCCAAACTCTGAAAAGAATGTATTGGAAAATTTGAACCTAACTATAAAGGCTGGAGAAAAGATTGCCCTTGTTGGAGAAAATGGATCAGGAAAGAGTACTTTAATAAAACTTCTATGTAAATTTTATAAAGCAGATTCAGGTACTATTTACCTTAACGGTATAGATATCAATCAAATATCAGATGATATTTACTGGGAAATGGTTGGCGTAGTTTTCCAAGATGCAATGGTATTTCCTTTTTCGATTAGGGATAATATCACTTTGGAAGAGAAGGCAGACGAGGTTAGACTGACTAAGGTAGTAAATGACTCAAGAATTAATGAGATAATAGATAAATTATCTAAGGGGCTGGATACTGTACTATTAAGAATCCTAGATGATGAAGGCTTGGATATATCAGGAGGACAACGACAAAAGTTATATTTAGCAAGAGCTCTTTATAAGAAAAATAGCTTCTTAATGCTAGATGAACCAACTGCTGCCTTAGATCCATTGGCAGAGGCTGAACTATATGGCCGATATGATTCACTTAGTAAAGGAAAAACCAGTCTATATATATCCCACCGTTTAGCTAGTACAAAATTCTGTGATAGAGTAGCTTATTTAAAGGACGGGAAAATTATAGAATTAGGTAGCCATGATGAGTTAATGAATCTGAAAGGTGAATATAAATCCCTATTTGATGTTCAAGCAAAATACTATAGGGGATCTGATGAAGGAAGGGAGGAGCTTCTATATGAAAACTAAATTGAAATCCTTACCACGATATTTAAAGGAAGTATCTAGGGGCAACAAATATATGTTACCATTAATATTTTTATTGGCCATTTTCCAAGGATTATCTCCTTTAATAAATATAATACTGCCTAAATATATATTAGATGAACTATTGGATATGGGGCGGGTTAATATCCTATTACTATACATTGGAGGATTAGCCTTAGGAAATTTTCTTTTTCAAATAGCTATTTCGATTTGTAGAAATCTCTTAATTGTCCACACATATACTTTAACTTTGGATGCAGTTAAGAAATTAGGTATCAAGTCTACTAAAATAGCCTTACAAGATAGTGAGAAGAAATCAAACTTAGATCTACTGGAAAGAGGAAAGCAAGGATCCTATAATATAGTAACTTTTACAGAAACTATTTCAAATATGGGAGGATCCATAGTTACCATAGCTATGGTAATTGGTATTTTGATAAAGAATGATTGGAGACTTATATTACTCATTTTATTATGTAATATAGTCACAATTCCTTGTTTTAATAAGATTAGAGACTTAGATATAGACAATGAAAAGAGGGGAATTCCAGAAAACCGAGCTTTCAGATATTTAGTTTCAGTTGCAACAGATTATCGATTTGCAAAGGACCTTAGAATTTATAAAGGTCATAGGCTCTTTCTTAAGAAGGCAGAAGATACCATGGATAAGATCCTTCACATAAACCATAAATATTTTACCAACAATGGACTTTGGAATGGATTAGCCCAATCTATTGTACAAATTCAGTTAACTCTTACATTTATTATACTAGGCTTTAGCCTATTGGCTGCAAAGATAACAATTGGTACATTTACCATGCTCTATGGTGCCAGTAATCAATTGGGAAGATCATTCAATAGCCTAGTTCAAGGATATACTGATTTAGTAACCTTAAGTTTCAATCTAGATCCTTATTATGACTTTTTAGGTATTAATGAAGTTGGTAAAGAAGGAGACGGGTTTGAAGAATCCCTAACTAGACCCATATCACTAAGCTTTGAAGGTGTTTCATTTTCATATGCAACTGGCAAAGAAGATACTTTAAAGGATGTAAGCTTCAATATTCATCCAGGGGAGACCCTAGCTATAGTTGGGAGGAATGGCGCAGGTAAGACTACTATAATAAAATTACTATGTAGATTATATAAACCACAAAAAGGAAGAATACTGATGAATGGAGTGGATATAGAAAATCTATCAATTGAAGAATATAAAAGGCAATTATCCATTGTATTTCAGGATTTTAAACTGCTACCAATTAAACTAGATGAAAATATCTTAGGGAAAGAAGAGGAGTCTATAACAGAAGAGGATATTAAACTGGTATGGGAGAAACTACAAGATACTGGAATTCGATCATGGGTTGAAAGTCAACCAAAGGGAATCAAAAGTTATATAAGTAAAATCCATGACGATAGGGGGCTTTTACCTTCAGGGGGTCAAGAACAAAAGATTGCCATATCAAGGGCACTGGCTAGGGATGGGGGTATCGTTATACTAGATGAACCTACAGCAGCATTGGATCCTAAAAGTGAAGAGGACGTATTTGAGAATTTAATCAAGCTTAC
>CAZXWU010000126.1:0-1131 GCA_964644495.1 uncultured Tissierella sp. | reverse complement strand
CAGAGGGAAAGACTTCCATATTCATATCCCATAGACTTTCCAGTACAAGAATAGCAGATCGTATCATTGTGTTAGATAAAGGGGAAATTCTAGAGGAGGGAAGCCATAAGGAGTTAATGGGAGAAAATGGACTATATGCAGAGATGTTTAATACTCAGGCCAAGCAATATGTAACTTGATATATATAATTTAAAAGAATCCTTTATGTCAGGGTTCTTTTTTGATAGACAATCTCCACCATTTATAAGTCCTACAACTGCCCTTCGCTAACGCTCAGAATGACAAATTATCTGTCATCCTGAGTCTAACAGCATAATCATTACTCTTGAGGGATTTTTTTTAATGAAGAAAGAGAGGGTATATTTTATCTTCGGTATTCCTTTATCCATACTATGGTTTCTACTAACTGACTTATAGTAAAAATAATTGTAATAATAATTAGCAATGGATTAATTGGTATATGGTTACCTCTCCATAACATTCCAACTAATAGTACAGAAAGAAGAACTATATTGATTAAAAATGAATGTGCAGCTTTTCTAGATTTATAGTCAATTATAGTCTCCCTTTCATCCTCTTCAAAGGAAGGGCTTCTAAAAGGGTTTCTAGATTTCGTGTTTTTAAAAGAATGAATTGCATAAAAAACTGTATAGATTACAAAAACTCCTGTGGTTGTAAAATAAATAAGAACAAAAGTATTATCTAAAGTATTATTTTCAAACATTAGATCATAATGCCTCATCATCAAAACAACCGCTAATAACCCCCATGCAAATATAATAGAAAGTACAAATTCCCTAATTGTTTTTATCACTTGATTTCCTCCCTTTTATAGAATAATGACTCGATATTTACTTCAAATACTTGTGATAAATTCATGGCTAATTCTAAAGATGGAATATAACTTCCTTTTTCTAGAGAAATAATGGTTTGCCTAGTTACATTGACCTTTTTTGCTAAGTCTGCTTGAGTAAGATTATACTTTGCCCGATACATTTTTACATTGTTTTCAATTGACATTAATCCACCTCCACAATTATAATGTATAGTACACCTTACAATATGTCAAGTTGAGTATACATTTTACATGAAATATGTTTTTAAAATTATCATACTGGTGATAAGAAGTAT
>CAZXWU010000125.1:0-5628 GCA_964644495.1 uncultured Tissierella sp. | reverse complement strand
TTCAAATTCTGGAGGATTGTAGGGATGTTTAGGGAATTCAACTTTTAAATATTCTATTATATCACTCCAATTCTTTTTATACAGTAATTACCCTAATTTTAAAAGATTAAATATAAATTATAGAATCTTGTTTAAAAGAAGGAATTATAAAAAGAATGTCGAATATTATATATCTGACGAATCTAGTTGGTATAGACGTTGTTGGTGTGATAGGGGATGTAGAAGACCCTGATGATCACATAACTTTGGCTAATCTAGATGGACAAGAAGTATATATAGATACTACCTGGGGTGACCCTAGTTCATTAGATGATAATACTTATAATTTGAAATACTTTGATGTCGATGAAAGATTTATGAGATTTAGCCGCACTTGGGATAGAGATGTATATATATTAGATTAGATACTAAACATATATCTGTTGATTTACAAACCTTTGATATATTTTGAATCTAGGGGTTTTGCTGGACTTTTTATCAGATTCACTATAATTATTTTTTTATAACTTGGATTAATTGATATTATATCTTCCAAATGATAAACTAACCTATAAACATAATCATAGATTCTAAAGGTAAGTTAATTATGAAATATGAACTATAGGAGACAATTATGGAAAAAACACATAAGAGAATACAAAAAAAGATAAACCATACATATGACTGTATGGTTTGTGGACAAGAACTAATATATTTTAAAGATTATAAACTAGTCAAGTGTGTATATTGCCATGGAAATTTCCAAGCAAATGTAACATGCAAATCTGGACATTATATATGTGATTCATGTCACTCAATAGATGCAAATCAGCTGATAGAAAACTACTGTAATAATACTGATAAGACTAATCCAATGGAGATGGCAATAGAAATAATGCAAATGCCTGCCATTAATATGCATGGACCTGAACACCATTTTCTAGTACCAGCAGTGCTTATTAGCTCATATTACAACTTAATAGATCAAAAGGAAATGATATATAAGAAACTCCAACTGGCAAAGAAGAGAGCCAAAGATATAAAGGGAGGATTTTGTGGATTCTATGGAAACTGTGGAGCTGCTGTAGGTACTGGAATGTATATCAGTTTAATAACTGAAGCTACACCTCTGACTAAAGAAAGTTGGGGACTTGCAAATATTATGACAGGGACATCCTTGATTTCAATAGGTAAAATTGGTGGACCAAGATGCTGTAAGAGAAGTCTATTTATAGCAATTAAGGAAGCTGCAAAATTCACAGAAGAAAACTTTGATGTGAAGATGTATGATTATGAGACCTATACGCCTATATGTGGTTTTAGATCTAAAAACAAACAATGTATAAAATTAGATTGCCCGCATTTTTCTAATAAATAAATAGGAATAGAGATAGATAAAATACTAGAATTATTTTAGAAACATAATAATAGGTAATGGAGGAATAGATGAATACAGAAAAATTTATTGAATTCAAAGAAAAGGTAACAAGTAATGTATCTAAAGTTATAGTAGGAAAAGAAAAGGAAATAGAATTAATCGTAGTAGCCTTCTTATCAGGTGGACATGTCTTATTAGAAGATATCCCAGGTACAGGGAAAACAATGATGATAAAGGCAGTTTCTAAGACATTAAATTTGCCATTTAAAAGGATTCAGTTTACCCCAGATTTACTTCCATCAGATATTACTGGAATTAATTTCTATAATCAGAAAACTGAAGAATTTCAATTTAGGCAAGGGCCATTATTTTCAAATATAATTCTAGGAGATGAGATAAACAGAGCTACTCCTAGAACCCAATCTTCATTATTGGAAGCTATGGAAGAAAAACAAATCACCGTAGATGGGACCACTAGGCAACTTGAAAGACCATTTATGGTATTAGCCACACAAAATCCAGTAGAATCTTTTGGAACCTTTCCCTTGCCAGAAGCACAACTTGATAGATTTTTTATGCGTATAAAATTAGGCTATCCTACAAGGGAAGATGAAAAAATTATTGTCCAAAGGAATGTACATAATCCTTTAGATGGAATAGGGTCTGTAGTAGACTTAGAGGAATTAAATGACCTATTTACAGAAATATCTAAGGTGTCAATAAATGATGATGTAATGGACTATCTTGTTAATATAGTTAATGAAACTAGGAATAGGGACAAGATAGTATTAGGGGTAAGCCCTAGAGGGACTATAGCTTTATTTAAAGCATGTCAAGCCTATGCTGCAGTAAATGGTAGGGATTTTATATTGCCTGAAGATATAAAGTACATGGCTCCATATGTATTAAACCATAGGATAATAGCTAGAGCTATAGATGGAATGGAGGATTCACTATTACTAATAAAGGAAATAGTTGAATCGGTAGAAGTACCATTGGAAGATATATAGGTGGAAGTATGATTTTATACCTAATAGGATTAATTATACTTGTTTATCTAATAAATAAATCAGTCTTAAGCTATGGTTTTAAAAATTTGACCTACAATATGGAGATAGGGAAAGATGTTCTTGAAATTGGAGACCCATTAGAAGTCAAATCAATAATTAAAAATGAAAAGTTTTTAACAGTTCCTTTTTTAAAAATTAAAGAAACATTTCCCGACAACTTTAATAAAGTAAAAAATATCTATAGTATATTTGTTAAACCCTATGAAAAAGTAACTAGAACATATAATGTATATATCAAAAAAAGGGGAAGATATTTTATAAACAATGTGGAATTAGAGATTGGAGATTTTACTGGATTAAATTCAATAAAAAAATCCATACCCTACAATAAAGAAATAATAGTATTGCCTGAAAAACTAGATATAAAAGAAAATCTGCTGGCATTAGGTTCTTTAAATGGAGAAATATCAGTCAAAAGATGGATACTAGATGATCCCCTAATGACAATAGGGATAAGAGAGTACACAGGTAATGAACCTGAACGATTTATACATTGGCCATCATCTATAAAACATGGCAATTTGATGGTGAAAAACTTTGATTTTACAACAGATAATAGTGTTTTACTAGTTTTAAATATGGAAACAATGAAACCCTCTTGGCAAAAGACAGAGGTAGATTTAATAGAAAAGGTTATTTCCCTATCTAGAACTGTAATTGAGGAATTTGAAAGCTTAAAAACCCCATATGGGTTTGCAACAAATGCATATAATCTGGATACTACTAAAGAAAAGGGCTACTATTATCATCCAGGTTTGGGCCAGACTCATTTAAATAATATACTTATGACTTTAGGAAAAATTGACTATAGTCTTCCATCCTTCTTTGCTAATACCATAAAGGATATTAGTAAGAAACAGGGTAATTATTCTACAGTAGTAATAATTACACCAAGGATATTGGATACCTATATAGAGCCTATAAATCAACTAAGTAGAATTTTAAGTAGAACCATAGTCATATCCTTAGAAGACCAATATTTAGACTACTTAAATAAAAATATTATAAAGTATAGAGGTAATTAATATGATAGAAATAATTTTCATCGAGATATTATCACTAGTTTCATATCTATATTCTCTATTTATGTTAGTTATGCCTTTTACATCAATTGACAATATGTTTGTCATATTCATATGGACTATTTTATCATCTATCATTTATGCTTGTCTATGCAAAAAACATAAGCTATTTAATTTAAGCCTGTTACTTTTATTTGTACCTTTAATATATTTTAGGGATACTCAGGCTGTAATCTTTATATTTTCAACATCCATAATTCTGTTGTTATACATAAGAAATTCCTTGTTAAAAGGGAACTATCATGTTCATAAGGATCAAATTAAAAGAAGTTACCTCTTATACATACCCTTGATCTATTTCAAGATTGTAATGGATAATTTTGATATGACAATAGGTGAAGCCATACCTTTTATAATAATATATATTTTTTCTTCAATAATCTCTTTAAGAACTATTCGGCATTTAGATTCAAATATGGGAATAAAAACAATTAGAAGGAACAATATAAGAAACATACTTATTATATCCTTTATTCTACCAGTAATATTTTTTCAAAATCTAAGGGATATAGTTGGGAAAATGTTAGACAAAATTGTAGATATAATATATTATCCAGTTCAAATGTTAGGACAAATCATTGGTTTTTTTGTTGAAAAGTTCTTTGGACTAGCTAATGAAGGTCTTCCTCAGGAAATTGTAGAAGAAGAAATGGAAGAGGTTCTAACAGGTCCTTTAGAAGAGATGGGGGACATGGTCTCTAGACAAGCTTTTGATTATACAATAATAAAAAATATATTTATAATAATACTTCTTATTTTATTTATATATATTGTTTATAGAACTATAATAAGGTCAGGTAAATCAACTTTTGAAGAAATTGATTATCTTGAAGAACGTGAATATATTAAAGACAATAAAAAGAAAAAGAAGATATTCAAAAGAGATAAATTTCCTGAGGAATTCTCAGGGCAGATCAGATATTATTATAGAAAGTTTTTAAAAAAAATAGAAAAAAAGGGAGTTGAGATAGAAAAAACCGACTCTTCTTTACAAATAAATGAAAAGGCAAAGCCTGTATTTCAGGTTAATTTATCAAGAATAAGAGAGCTATATATAAATAGCAGATATTCAAAATCTAAAGTTGATGAAGGAGATGTTAAGGAAATGGAGGAACTATACAAAAATTTATAATTATATGGGACTATAGACTACTAGGAATCATTGTTTTTCCTGTCATTTTGAGACCTAGTTGAAAAATCTTTCTATCCACTATTTTATTTCCAAATAATGTTTCCTAATTGATAATGTTTATCAATTAGAAAGAGGGGTATTATAAAAGTAGATGATACTTTAATTAAAATAGATGAAGGAGAGAAAGAAATGACTTTTAAATTACCGGAATTAGACTATGCTTATGACGCACTAGAACCACATATAGACAAAATGACAATGGAGATTCATCATACTAAACATCACCAGGCTTATATAGGCAATTTAAACAAAGCATTAGAAGGGCACAAAGAATATCAAGAGATGAACATCAATGAATTGATTGCAAACCTTGACAAACTCCCAGATAATATAAAAACCGCTGTAAGAAACAATGGTGGAGGACACCTAAACCATAAAATCTTTTGGAAGATAATGTCACCAAATGGAGGAGGAAGTCCAGTAGGTGAAGTTGCTAAAAAGATTGATGAGGATCTTGGTGGATTTGACAAATTCAAGGAAGAATTTAAAAAAGCAGCATTAGGTAGATTTGGTAGTGGTTGGGCATGGCTAGTAGTTAATAGTGATGGGAAGTTTGAGATAACTTCTACACCAAATCAGGATAATCCAATTAGCCAAGGAAAACATGTATTGCTAGGAATAGATGTATGGGAGCATGCATACTATCTAAATTATCAAAATAGAAGGGCTGATTATATTGACTCTTGGTTCAATGTAGTGAATTGGAATAAGGTAGAAGAAAAATATAATAAACATAAGTAATTACACTTAAAAGTCTTGATTTTATAATCAAGACTTTTTTTATATTAAAAAAGTATCATCTTTAGAGAATCTAAGAAATAATTCGATTATAAAGAAGGATTTTGTAGAATTATGTAGAATATATTTTAATGACAAATGAAGAATATCTAAACAGGGAGTGACAGAAAAATATGAATAGCAGTAACC
>CAZXWU010000124.1:0-5634 GCA_964644495.1 uncultured Tissierella sp. | reverse complement strand
ATAGGCAAAGAGGTTGAAACCGAAGATGTAATGATAAATGAGGAAGTTGAGACCGAAGATGTAGTGACAGATGAAGAAGTTGAGACCGAAGATGTAGTGACAGATGAAGAAGTTGAGACTGAAGATGTAGTAACAGATGAAGAAGTTAGTAGGGAAGTTAACAATGAATCAGAAATTGACAATGAAATGATGGAAGCTATAGAGAATACTTTTACTAGAATCCATCGTGGAGATGTTATTAAGGGAGAAGTAATATTTGTGACTAATAACGAAGTCATGGTTAATATAAATTATAAATCAGACGGAATTATTGCTAAGGATGAACTATCAAGTAATCCTGATGTTAACCCAAAAGACCTTTATAAAGAAGGCGATGAAATCTATGTATATGTAGTTAAAAATGATGATGGAGATGGAAATGTTGTCTTATCAGCAAAGAGGGTAGAAAACATTAAGAACTGGGATACTCTTGAAGAAAACTTCGAAAATGAGGATGTATTAGAAGCTAAAGTTGATAGTGTAGTCAAAGGTGGCCTGATTGCCATTGTAAATGGAGTTAATGGATTCATACCAGCATCACATGTATCTGCTAATTATGTATCAGATTTAGACTCTTATAAGGGACAGACTTTAGGAGTTAAAGTTATTGACTTTGATAAGGAAAAGAGAAGATTAATTCTTTCAAGAAAGGTTATTGAAAGAGAAGAACTAAAAGTTAAGAGAGATGCCTTATGGATTAGCTTAGAAGAAAATCAATTGATAGAAGGTACTGTTCAAAGAATTACTAATTTTGGTGCTTTTGTTGATTTAGGTGGTGTAGATGGTTTAATTCACATCTCAGATTTGGCATGGCATAGGGTTAAGCATCCTTCTGAGGTTGTTAATCCTGGAGATAAGGTAGAAGTTCAAGTATTATCCTTTGACAAGGAGAAAAATAGAATTTCTTTGGGACTTAAACAAACCATAGAAGAACCATGGGTTTTATTTGAGAACAACGTAAATATAGGCGATGTTGTAGAAGGGAAAATAGTCAATCTATTGGACTTTGGTGCATTTGTAAGGCTTGAAAGCGGTGTTGATGGCCTACTTCATGTTTCCCAAATATCAAAAGAACATGTAAATAAACCTTCAGATGTATTAAGCATTGGTCAAACTATAGAGGTTAAAGTTATTGATATTAATAAGGACGATAAAAAGATCAGCTTAAGCATAAAAGAAATTGAAGAAGAAAACAATAAAGAAGAAGCAAATGAAACAGAAGAAAAAGTAGAGGAAGTTCCTGCTGCAAATGAAGATATAACTATCGGAGATATTATTAATAGTAAATAACATAAATAATACAATTAATGTACTATAGTCATTTTGCAATGGCTTTAGTACTTTAATTTTATAGTTTTATGCAAGGGGGTTTGAATGTATTGTCAAATATTGAGTTTTTAGAACTACTATCAAATCATCATGGCGTATCAGGTTTTGAATCAACAATAAATGATAAAATAATATCCTACTTTGAAAAATATACTGATGAGATATCTATAGATAAACTTGGTAACATAACTGCTTTAAAAAAAGGTAATTCATCAGGTGAAAAAGTCAAAATCATGTTAGCGGCTCATATGGATGAAATTGGTCTTATGGTTAAGGATATAGAGGAAAATGGTTTTCTTAGATTTACTAGTGTAGGGGGTATAGACCCTCGAACAATATTAGGTCAAGAAGTTATTGTTCATGGCAAGGAGAATCTATTTGGAGTAATTGGGGCAAAGCCACCACACTTACAGGATCCTTCTGAGCAAAATAAAGCTATAAAAATGGAAGATATGACTATCGATATTGGATTAGCTTATGACAAGGTCAATGATCTGGTAAATATTGGGGATATAGTCACTATGAATAGAAATTTAATTGAATTAAAAAATAATAGGGTTGCTGGTAAGGCTTTAGATGATAGGGCAGGTCTAGTGGCCTTATTTGAATGTCTTAAGGAATTAAGCAACTTAAGTCATGAAGCTGATGTTTATTTTGTAGCTACTGTTCAAGAGGAAGTAAGTATGGCAGGTTCATTAACAGCTTCCTATAGAATAAATCCTGATATAGGTATAGCAGTTGATGTTGGATTTGGAAAAACTCCAGAGCTAGACAAGTCTGACTCTATAGAATTATCTGCTGGTCCTGGTATAACCCTTGGAGGGAATATACATCCAGGCTTAAGAGAAAAATTAGTTTCGACTGCTACAGAATATAATATACCTCATCAAATGGAGATTACTGTTGGCCCTACAGGAACGGATGCTAGAGCTATGCAAATAACTAGAGAAGGGATACCAGCCCTGGTTTTATCTATACCACTACGATATATGCATACTTCTGTGGAAGTTGTCGATATGGCTGATATAAAGAATACTGGTAAGTTATTGGCTTTCTTCATCAAGGAAATATCCAATGAGAACTTGGAGGGATTATTATGTTATTAAAGACTTTAACAGAAGCTTCTGGCTTATCAGGTAATGAAAAAGAAGTAAGGGATATAATTTTATCTGAAATAGAAGACCATTGTACTAGTATAAAAATAGATAGATTAGGAAATATTATAGCCTTTAAAGAAGGAAAGGATAATTCTAAGAGAATTATGCTTGCTGCACACATGGACGAGGTTGGATTAATAGTAAAGGATATTGACTCATCTGGCTTGCTTAAGTTTATGACTGTTGGTGGTATTGATAAAAGGGTTTTAGTATCAAAAACTGTTCTAGTAGGTAAAGATAAGATACCTGGGGTTATTGGAGCAAAGCCTATCCATCTTCAAAAGAGGAATGAGTGGTCAAACGCACTTTCCATAAATGATCTATATATTGATATAGGGGCTAAGTCTAAGGAAGATGCTGAGAAATATGTAAATGTAGCCGACTATGTTGCTTTTGATAGTAAATATATTGAGTTTGGTGAGGGTCTAGTAAAGGCTAAAGCCTTGGATGACAGAGTAGGCTGTGCTATTCTTATTGATTTAATAAAGAATTTAGAGGATGTAAGTTTTTATGCTGTATTTACTGTAATGGAAGAAGTAGGTCTAGTTGGTGCTGGTCCTGCAGCCTATGAGGTTAATCCAGACATTGCAATTATATTAGAGGGTACATTGTGCTATGATATTCCTAAACTAGATAGTCACCTAATACCTACCTATATAGGTGGAGGTCCTGCTATTTCTTTAATAGATAGGACAACGATTTATAATGGTAAATTTAGAGACTGGATTGTTAATGTGGCTAAAAAGAATGAAATTCCTTATCAATATAGAAAGACTTCTATGGGTGGTAATGATTCAGGTAAGATTCATACTACAAGAGATGGGACATTGACTACAACCATATCTGTGCCATGTAGAAATATACATTCTCCTGTATCTGTAATGAGTATGGAGGATTACAAGAATACACATAAATTAGTAAAGGCTGTATTATCTGATTTAAATGAGGAGGGGTACAATGAGTTTCAATAGTGAATTATTAAGGGATATAGTCAAAGTTTATGGTCCTTCAAGTAATGAAGGAAGGATTAGAGACTTTATTAGATCTAAAATAGAAGACTATGTTGATGATATTAGAGTAGATACTATGGGGAATTTGATTGCTCATAAGAAGGGTAATGGCAAGAGGGTTATGATATCTGCCCATATGGATCAAATAGGTATGATGGCTATTGATATTGATGAAAATGGTTTTATTAGATTTACAAATGTGGGAGGCATATCTCCTATTTATTCCTATGGCCAACAGGTAATATTTGAAAATGGAACTGTGGGTGCAATATTCTGTGAGCCTGTGGATGATTCTTCTAAAATTAAACTTGATAAAATGTATATAGATATTGGGGCTTTTTCTAAAGAGGAAGCTGAAGAAAAAGTAAATATTGGGGACATATGCATATATAAACAGAATTTCGTTGAGAATGATAATGTTGTATTTACTCCTTATTTAGATGATAGAGTTGGATGTTTCATAGCAATTGAGGCTTTAAAGGCTATCAAAGATCCTCTTAATGACTTGTACTTTGTATTTTCTGTTCAAGAAGAAGTCGGTCTTAGGGGTGCTAAAACAGCTGCCTTCTCTGTCGATCCAGAGATAGGAATATCTCTAGATGTGACTGCCCATGGTGATACACCTAAGGCCAAGAGATTTGCTGTTGGTCTAAATAAAGGAGCCGCTATCAAGGTTAAGGATAATTCAATCATAAGTCATCCTTATATTCGTGAGACCCTAGTTAAATTAGCAAAAGAGAATGAAATTCCTTATCAAATGGAAGTCTTGGAATTTGGTGGTACTGATTCAGGTGCTATTCATTTAAATAAAGAAGGTGTCCCTTCTGGAGTTATATCAGTCCCAACTAGATATGTACATTCTACGGTTGAGATGGCTTCAAAGAATGATATCAATAACTGTACAAAGCTATTAATAGAATTTCTTAGGACAAAATATGAAATATAATTGATATATTCGACAAAATTCAAACTAGGGTGGCAGTATACCCTAGTTTTTTGTTGAAATTTATATCTATTTGTGTGAAAATAATTTTCTAAAATTGAAGGGATTCCCCCTTTTCATATCGAAATACTTATAGTAGAAGGTTAAAGGGGGAGTAGCTTTGTTAGATTTTACTTATGAGTATTCAATTTCTGAGGTTTCTGAAATAACTGGATTTGCTCCTCATGTTCTTAGGTATTATGAGAAAGAATTTGACATTGATGTGCCAAGAAAGGACTCAAATCATAGGTACTATACCTACAAGGAAGTGGAATTGATTCTGTATATCAAGGATTTAAAGGATAAAGGATTTGCAAACAAACAAATCAAAGTGATCATTAACTCACCTCAGACTGTTTTTTCCCAAGAGAATACAGATCTAGATATGGTCAAAACAGATATGATGAATGTGATAGATCCAAATGAGATTGCTGTCCAAATTTCTTCAGTAATAGAGAATCAATTCTTTGAAAAATTATCTAATTATTTGGAAGAAAATCAAAATAACACTACTGATTTAGTAGAGACCTTGAAGGATGAGATTATCGCTCTTAGGCAAGAGATTAATTCTAAAGAACATGATGTGTTAATTTGTGAAAATGCTAAACTCAGAATGAAGGTTAAGGAAAAGGTATATGAGAATGTAAAGTTGAAGGATGAAATATTGAGACTTAAGGATGAAAATCAAGGATTCTTTAAGAAATTATTCAAAAAAAATAATAGGTAATTAAAGTTGAAGGGTAGCTAATGGCTACTCTTTTATGTTTTATATGATATAATATAGTTTGTGATTAATTTTAATTTCTAAGAGATTTTGTTATATTTTACAAATGTGATTAGAAAGTGAGGAATTTATATATGAAAAAATATATGATAAGAACCTTTGGTTGTCAGATGAATGAACATGACTCAGAAAAAATATCCTGGGTTTTAGAAGATATTGGCTATGTTCAAACAGATATTAAAGAGGAAGCTGATTTAATTATATTCAATACATGTGCTGTAAGGAAGTCAGCTGAGGATAGAGTTTTTGGCCAGATCGGTGAATTAAAGGATCTTAAGCGAAGAAATCCTAATCTTGTTTTATCAATATGCGGATGTATGATGCAAAGGGAAG
>CAZXWU010000123.1:0-5636 GCA_964644495.1 uncultured Tissierella sp. | reverse complement strand
CTGCTTTCCATCAAACTATACCTGCTGAGAATTTTATTTATGCAATTCCATTTGAATTCTATGAAAAATACAAGATTAGAAGATATGGATTCCACGGTACATCCCATAAATATGTATCTCAAAGAGCTGCTGAAATTCTAGGTAAAGATATTAAAAATTTAAATATCGTAACAGCTCACTTAGGAAATGGATCAAGTGTTACAGCTGTTGAAGGTGGAACATCTATAGACACAAGTATGGGTTTCACTCCTCTTGAAGGTGTTGCTATGGGAACACGATCAGGAAACATTGACCCAGCAATTATTACATTCCTTATGGATAAAGAGAATATGACTTTTGACCAAGTTAATCAAATGCTTAATAAAGAATCTGGAGTACTAGGTATCTCAGGTGTTAGTAGTGACTTTAGAGATTTAGAAATTGCAGCAGAAGAAGGAAATACTAGAGCAAAGTTAGCTCTTGATGTATTTGCTAGTAGAGTTAGAAGATTTATTGCTGCTTATGCTGCACAAATGTGTAGAATAGATGTATTGGTATTTACTGCTGGTATAGGCGAAAACTCAGCAAGTATGAGAGAATTAATTTGTGATGGATTAGAATGTCTAAATATCGTTATTGATAAGGAACTTAACAATACTAGAGGTAAAGAAGCGATCATAAGCAAGAATATTGGTGGAGTAACTGTTATGGTTATACCTACAAATGAAGAATTAATGATTGCTAGAGATACTTTAGAATTAGTTTCTGAATAGATAATTCTTGACAAATTAATATTGCCTTTATATAATAATGTGTGTTACTCTAAGAGGTGAAAATCATTGAATATTGATTTAATAAAGTTTTTCGAGCAAGCTGACAGGGTATATCCTTTTGAAGGCCAAATAAATTCCGGGTCCATTAATGATTATATTAATGAATTCAAGATAGTAGAGCCGATAGAATACAAGGGTGCAATATACAAGGTTGATGGATCATATTTAATTAATGCAGATATTAAATATAAATATGAGACTCATTGTAATCGTTGTAATGATACAACAAGGAAAGAAATTAATACAAGCCTTTCAGCTAAATTAGAGGAATATGGAAAGCAATATGAAGATAATGAAGATGATGAAGATAAGGATGTAATCCATTATAAGAGAGGAATCTTAAATTTGGATGAATATATACTTATGGAAGTAGCTTCATCATTACCAATGAAAACCTTATGTGATGAAAATTGCAAAGGTCTTTGCCCACGATGTGGTATAGACTTAAATAAGGGATCATGCACCTGTCAAAATGAAAATATTGACTTAAGGTTTGAAAAGCTGAAAGATTTTTTTCTAGATGAATAGGAGGTGTTTTTAATGGCAGTACCAAAGCGTAAGACTTCTAAAGCAAGAAGGGACAAAAGAAGAGCTTCATCATATAGATTAGCTAGAGTTTCTATTAGTGAATGTCCACAATGTCATGAGCCAAAGCTACCACATAGAGTGTGTAGAGCATGCGGTTATTATAAAAACAGGGAAGTTATAGAAGTTGAGTAATTAAAAGATAGTGATATAATATATATCACTATCTTTTTTATTCTTAAGCTAATTTGAAAAACAAATCCTTCTACCGGCCTATAAATTAATCATTGCAATTTAAGTAAGTTAGAAAGGTCCTAAATGGTTTAAATCATTAAAACAAGCTATAAATTAATCATTGCAATTTAAGTAAGTCTAATATATATTAATTATCAGTACTACTTTTAATATCTGTAGTGGAGGTGGAGAATGAAGATTATTGTAGATTGTATGGGTGGGGATAAGGCCCCAGTCGATATTGTAAAAGGTTCCATAGATGCCTTAAAAGAATATGGAATTGACTTAATTCTTGTTGGTAGGGAAGAACTAATAAATAATGAACTCAACAAATATGACTATCCAAAGGAAAAGGTAGAAGTCCTTCATGCTGAAGAGGTTATTAGCAATGATGACGATCCAGCACTAGCTATTAGAAGGAAGAAGAACTCATCAATGGTCCTTGGTTTAAAGGCTTTGTCTGAAGGAAGGGCTGATGGGTTTGTATCCGCTGGGTCTACTGGTGCATTATTGGCTGGTGGTCTTTTTATAGTGAAGAGAATCGAAGGGATAGATAGGGCAGCCTTATCTAGTGTTTACCCAACGACCAAGGGATTATCATTATTAGTTGATGCAGGTGCAAATATAGATTCTAAAGCAGAATATTTACAACAATTTGCTCTAATGGGATCCATATATATGGAGAAAGTGATGGGAATTACTAGTCCCAAAGTTGGGTTAGCCAATGTTGGTACAGAAGTAGGTAAAGGTAATCAATTAGCAAAAGAAGCATATGATTTAATAAATGATTTAGATATCAATTTTATTGGTAATATTGAGGGTAGAGCTATGCCTTTAGGGGAAGCAGATGTTATTGTAGCAGATGGTTTTGTAGGCAATATGATATTAAAGGTTACTGAGGGGGTTGCCATATCATTATTTAAGGAATTAAAAGAAGTATTTATGTCAAATTCCAAGACTAAACTAGGGGCTCTCCTTGTAAAGTCTGACCTTAAATCACTAATGAGTAAAACTGATTATACTGAGTATGGTGGAGCACCCTTGTTAGGTACAAAAAAACCTATAATTAAAGCCCACGGAAGTTCCAATGCATATGCTATTAAAAATGCTATCAATCAATGTCTTATGTTTATTGAAAATGATGTAATTAAGACTATAGAGGAAAATATAAATAAATAGATTAAATTTTGGGGGTAAAATATGAATACAGAAAGAATTATTAGCCTAATAAGCGAGCAATTTAATGTTGATGAAAGTAGTATAAACCTTGAGACTTCATTTAGAGATGATCTAAATGCTGACTCATTGGATCTAGTTGAATTAATCATGGCACTAGAAGATGAATTTGACTTAGAAATTGAAGATGAAGAAGTGGAAGCTATTAAAACTATTGGTGATTCAATTAATTATATTAAAAATGCCTTAGGCGATGATATCTAATTAAAATTTTCTTTATTAGATATCATATATATGGGGTGTAAAAAAATGGCTAAAGATAAGAAAGAAAACTTTGATAGTGTTTCTTTACAAAATAACTTGCACTATAGATTTAATGATATAGGACTATTGAAACAAGCTATGACTCATAGTTCCTATGCAAATGAACACAAGATGAGGATTGTAGAGAACAATGAAAGATTAGAGTTTCTTGGTGATGCAATATTAAATCTGGTAGTAAGTCAGTATCTATATAAAAAGTATCCAAATCATCCAGAAGGTGAACTTACAAAAATTAGGGCAAAAGTTGTATGTGAATCTTCCTTAGCTTATGCGGCAACAAAGATTCAAGTAGGAAAGTATTTATTACTTGGCAAGGGTGAAGAGGCTACAGGTGGAAGAAATAGAGAATCCATCCTGGCTGATGCTGCTGAAGCAATTGTTGGGGCTATTTATATGGATAGTGATTTTGAAACTACCAATTCAATCCTATTATCTAATTTTGAATTGGATATAGTATATGCAGTGGCAAAAGGTGATCTCTTTATTGACTACAAAACAGAGCTTCAAGAAGTTATTCAAAAAAATGTGAAATCTTCTCTGGAGTATGTGGTTATCAAAGAAGAAGGTCCAGATCACGACAAGAGATTCTACATGAATGTTGTTGTCAACGATGAAACCATAGGAACTGGCCGAGGCAGAAATAAAAAGGAAGCTGAGCAGATGGCTGCCAAGGAAGCCTTGATTAGGCTAGGGGTTTTTCATGAATAAACCATATATTATTCCTATATTCGTGCCCCATCATGGTTGTCCCCATGATTGTATTTTTTGCAATCAAAAAAAGATAACCAATATATCCACAAGTACAAGTCCAGAAGAGGTGGAAGGTATTATAGAGGAATATCTTTCATATTTTTGGAGGGATAGGTCTATAGAAGTTGCTTTTTATGGGGGGAGCTTTACAGCTATTAATTTAGATATACAAAAAAAACTACTTGAGATACCCTATAAATACAAAGAAAAAGGTATAATAGATAGAATTAGGATATCAACTAGACCAGATGCAATAGATGAGGAAATTTTAGATAATCTCAAGAATTATCAAGTAGATATAATAGAACTAGGTGTTCAATCCCTGGATGAGGAAGTTTTGATTAGCAGTGAGAGGGGCCATAGCACACTAGACCTTTATAATGCAGTAAAACTTATCAAGAGCTATGGTTTCAAACTTGGCTTGCAAATGATGGTAGGCTTACCTATGGATAATATGGAAAAATCTATATTAACTGCTAGGGAGTTTATAAAAATGAGACCAGATTTAGTTCGAATCTATCCTAGCCTTGTTATTAAGGATACTCATCTTGCCAAATTATATAATATAGGTGAATATGATCCATTAACTATGGAGGAAGCTATAGAAACATGCACTAGACTCCTTATTTTATTCTATTTGGAAAATATCAATGTTATCAGAGTTGGCTTACAAGCAACTGACAATATACAGTTAGGAATGGATGTCATAGCTGGACCTTTTCATCCAGCTTTTAGACAACTAGTAGATTCCAATATCTATAAATTATTATTAGATGACTATTTGGAAAATATTAGATATGATATAAATGGGAAAACAATTACAATAGAGGCCAATAAATCAATGATCTCTAGCATAGCTGGTCAAAAATCAGTAAATACAAAACATATTAAAGAAAAGTATAAGATTAAAAATATCAGTATATATACTAGTGACATATCAAAAGATGAGGTCATCATCAAGATTGGTGATGACAAAGAAAAGATAAATATAAGAAATTGGATGAAGACATATGCATCAAACTTGATCCATTAAGAGGTGTTTAGCTTGTATTTAAAGAAAATTGAAATTCAAGGATTTAAATCTTTTGCAGACAGAACAACAATTGAATTTAAGGATGATATAACTGCAATAGTTGGTCCTAATGGCAGTGGGAAAAGCAATATTTCTGATGCTATTAGGTGGGTATTAGGTGAACAAAGTGTAAAAAGCCTAAGGGGTAACAAAATGGAAGACATTATATTCTCTGGTACCGACAAGAGACGGGCTTTGGGTTTTGCAGAAGTTACTATTTATTTTGACAATACAGACAATACAATACCTGTTGATTTTAACGAGGTTGCAGTAACTAGGAGGATGTTTAGATCAGGAGAAAGTGAATACTACATAAACAAAGCTTCTGCTAGGCTAAAAGATGTTCGCTCCCTATTTATGGATACTGGAATAGGCAAAGACGGCTATTCAATAATAGGACAAGGCCGAATAGATGAAGTTTTAAGTAATAAACCAGAAGACCGTAGAAATATCTTTGAAGAGGCAGCTGGAATAATCAAGTATAAGACAAAAAAGATTGAGACAGAAAGAAAACTAGACAAAACTCATGAAAATCTTATCAGGATAAAGGATTTAATATCTGAAATAAAGAGTCAATATGATAATTTAGAGACCGAATCTAAAAAGGCAACCGAATTTGTTTCTTTATACGAAGAGCTAAAGATTTTAGATGTAAATCTTTCTATTAGAGAAATAAAAAAGCTGAAAATACAAATGGACCAACTTCTTACTGAAATAAACCTTGATTCAAATGAGGTTGAAAA
>CAZXWU010000122.1:0-5667 GCA_964644495.1 uncultured Tissierella sp. | reverse complement strand
TTTTAAGGAGGAATTACTTATTTATGCCTGTATCTGTTGGAGAAGTAGTTGAGGGCACTGTAACTGGTATTACTAATTTTGGAGCTTTTGTACAATTACCTCAAGGAAAAAGTGGATTAGTTCATATTTCAGAAATATCCCATGATTATGTGGAAAAGGTTGCAGATTATCTTAAAAAGAGCCAAAAGGTAAAAGTAAAGGTTTTGTCAATTAGTAGTGATGGCAAAATTAGTTTATCAATAAGGCAAGCAAAGCCTAAAACCAATAAACCTGTAGAAATCGAGTGGAACAAACAAGAGGATCTTCAAAAAAGTATGTCATTTGAAGATAAATTAAACATGTTTTTAAAGGATAGTAACGAAAAGATGGATGTATTAAAAACTAGGGATAATCCAAGAAAGAGTATGCGACCTAGAAAGGACTAATACTAAACCGGAATTTCCGGTTTTTTTTATAAGGAGTAGGAAAATTTAATAAAAGTTATATTGAAGCGTCTTTTTAGACGCTTTTTTTCATTCTGACAAGCTATCATAAGCCTAAAAACGACATTTAATGAGAAAACGATGATTTAAGCTTGAAACCATCTATTTTAAATGGATAAGGACTTGAAGTAAAAGTAATATACTTTAAAAGCTAGGAGTTAAAGTTATTTAAATAATTCATAATAAATGTCTTAAATTTCATAGTTTTAATGCCCTAGACTGACAAATTTACATACTTCTATTTGATATTATTGCATCAACAAATATTAAACAGAGGTGAAAGAAATTGATAAAAATGGAATCCATAACCAATAAAAGTAAGTTGGGCTTAAACATTGGGAAAGAAGAAGTATTGTTATTATTATTTGGATTTTTAATAAGTAGAGTGAGTATTTCAGGAAGAATAGCTCCCTTTGGCATTGGTTTTTTGGGGGCATATTTATTAATCAAAGATTCAAACCCTTATCTCCTATTATCAATAATCCTTGGAACTTTGAGTCTTAGTGGCTTGCAAGGATTGGACTATGTAGTTGCTTCGGTCTTAATTTATCTAGTATTTATAAAAATAAATGAGGTTGAAGAATCTACATTATTGAAGGCATCTATAATAACCAGTATGATTTTTATAATTACCAGGTTATCTAGTTTTTTCTTTTTTAGGTCATTATATATGTATGATATTTTTCTTATTTTATTTGAAGGGGTATTGGTATTTACTATGACTTATATATTTTCATTTAGTATACCTTTTGAAGAAATCAATAGTAAACTTGATAGTGAGAAACTTGTTTGCACATTTATTTCAATATCCCTAGTTATTTCAGGCTTGAGTAGTATTTACTTCTTTGGATTAAGCTTAAAAAATATAATATGCATTGTCATAATAGTATATTTGGCCTATAAACAAGGGGTGCTTCTAGGTGCAGTCACAGGATGTGTTTTGGGTTTGATCACATATATAGGCCATGCTGAGATGCCTTTTATCCTATCCATATTAACTGTAGGAGGACTCATGGCAGGTTTATTTAGGGATTTAGGTAAGGCTGGGTCTCTATTAGGTTTCTTATTGGGAAATGGAATTATTAGTTTTTATATAAATAAATTGGGGACTAGTTTTTTAGACTATAGAGAGTTATTCATTGGTTGCTTAATATTTTTAGTATTAGCACACTTTGTTAAATATGACTTAGATCAAATATTCGATTATGTAACAAGAGTTGAAGTAGAGTATAAAAAGAAGAAAGAGGATTATATAATCAAGCAACTCCATCGTATGTCAGATCTTTTTGTTGATTTAAGCAAGGTACTGGGCAAAGCCATAGAGGAAGATGATACATACTCTAATATGGATGTATATAATTTAGTTGATGAGGTTTCAAACAATACCTGTAAGGCTTGTCATAACTTTGAAAAATGTTGGAATGATGACTATTATACCTCTTATTATAGATTATTAAATTTAATAGGGCTTATTGAAATGGGAAATGGGGATAATGAGGATTTGGCAGACAAAATTAAGGATTCCTGTACTAATGGAGACCTATTAGTTGAAAAGATCAAAGAATATCTAATACCACTAAAGAACAATCAGGTATGGACTAGCAAACTAAACGAACAAAGAAGACTGTTGGTTGACCAATTATATAGTTTTGGATCCATAGTTGAGAATATTACAGAAGACATATATTCAGGCTCTATATTTGATGAGGATTTAAGAAGGTTATTAATTAATGAAATAAAAAATAGACGAATTAATATTGTGGATTTATCAGTAGTCCAGCTGCCAGGGGACAATTTGGAAGTATTGGTTGAAATGAGAAATCCTATAAATAGTACTTCTGAAATTGAAGAAATGCGGGGTCTTATTTCTGAAGCTCTTGGATTTAATATATCTACTGATTATGTTTTAGGGAATAATGTACGAAGTAAAATCTTGAAATTTAAGAAGAATAACAGGTTTACAACACTGACAGAAGTATCTACTGCGGCAAATTCGGAAAACAAGGTTTCAGGTGATAGCTATTCCTTTGGTGAAATGGGAAATACGAATTTTATAGCTATTTCTGATGGTATGGGTATTGGTAAGAAAGCAAATAGGGAGAGTTCAGTGGCTATTGACTTATTAGAAAAGCTTATGGAAATAAATATGGATAAATCTATGATTATAAGGACTATAAATTCTTTTTTAAGGTCTAAATCAAATGATGAAATTTTTACAACCTTGGATTTAGGATTTTTAGATCTATATACAGGCAAATTACAGATGATAAAAAATGGTTCTCCTTCAACATTTATAAAGAGAAAAGATCGGGTGGATGTTATAAGTTCCAAATCATTACCTATAGGAATATTAGCAGATGTAGATTCCAATCTTTATGAGGAATACCTTGAGGACGGAGATATATTGATTATGATGTCAGATGGAGTACTAGACAGCAATAGATCTGAAGGGAACTCAGTTGAATGGATGAAGCGTATAATAATGGGGATTGATTCACAGAATCCAAAGAAGATTACAGAAGAAGTCATAAATATTGCAAAGTTTGTTAGCGGTAACCGAAATAAAGATGATATGACCATTATGGCAACGAAAATTTGGAGAACAATATAGGGGGAAAACTCTCCCTATTTTATTTTGCGGTTAAGCAGATTTATGAAACAAATCGATAGCATCGGAGGTACTTCCCAACTGCTTATTACAGACCAAATAGGGAGTTGTAGGTCAAAGTTTGAAAAGGCTAAATAAATTTAGCGGGCTTGGTCAGGGAATATTTATCTTAACTTTTAATGTAAGATAAGGTATATTATATATTATAGCTAAAAAATGGTGGTATACATATGGAAAACAAGGTGTTTAGAAACATCAAAGAAAACAATTTAATAGATAAATATGACAATATACTTGTAGGAGTATCTGGGGGTCCAGATTCTATGGCCTTACTACATGCTCTTATATATGTTAAAAAGCATATAGATTTTAATATAATTGTTGCACATGTGAATCATGGTGTAAGAGGTGATGATGCCTGCCAGGATGAAGTTTTCGTAAAGACTACGGCTGAAGAGTTAGGCCTATCCTATTATTCTACTAAGGTGGATATGGTTGCTCATGGTAAGAAGCATAAGATCTCTCCTGAAGAAGCAGGTAGAGAGTTAAGATATGGGTTTTTTAGAAGCATACTTAAGGGCTATAAGGGAGGCAAGATTGCCGTAGCACATAATATGAATGATCAAGCTGAGACACTATTGATGAGAATTATTAGAGGTACTGGTATAAATGGCCTGAATGGCATGAGTTTTATTTCAGGAGATATTATTAGACCAATATTAAATATAAGCAGGTCAGAAATTGAAGGGTATATTGAAGAAAATCATATTGAAACTGTATTAGATAAAACAAATCTTATGCCTATCTATACACGAAATAAGATTAGGCTAGAGCTGATTCCCTATATAGAGGATAATTTCAATCCGAACTTTATAGATGCTTTGTGGAGACTTTCTCAAACATCAAAGCTTGATAGTGACTTCCTAGGAAAATTTACAGAAGACCAATACTATAATATTCTCATTAGTCAAGATAAGGATCGAATTGTATTGTCCTTAAATCTATTTAATGATTTGGACATAGCCATACAAAAAAGGCTAGTTATCCATTCTATTGAAAAGTTATTGGGGGTATTTCAAGGATTTAGTGAACAACATATTACTAGACTTGTAAATTTATTTAGTTTAGGCAATACTGGCAAAATAATGGAACTACCTAATAATTTAGTGGGCAAGGTAGACTATGAAAGGCTAATAATTGAAAAATTAAATGATAATACTGTAAAATCCTTTGTTTACCCTTTGAATATTGGGTATAATCAATTTAGTGACTTGAGCCTTGGATTCAAAATAGATATTATAGACATTGAAGATATAGATAAAAAAAATAAGTTACATAACATAAGGTATTTTGATTATGATAAGGTTAAAGGTAATCTCTATCTTAGGAATAGAAAGGATGGAGACAGATTTAATCCTTTAGGCATGCAAGGCAGTAAGAAGCTTAAGGACTTCTTTATAGATTCAAAAGTATCAAGGGATAAAAGGGAAAAAACACCCCTCATAGTAGATGAAGAAGATATATTATGGGTAGTAGATTATAGAATTAGTGAACTATATAAATTGACTAAGGAGACAAAAAATGTTTTAATGGTAGAATACATTAAAATTTAGGAGGACGAAAATGAAAGGTGTAGTAAAGGAAGTATTACTTTCAGAAGAGGAGATTAGCTTAAGGGTTAAAGAATTAGGAAAAGTAATAAGCAATGATTATAAAAGCAAAGACCTGATCTTGGTAGGAATATTAAAAGGAGCAGTCATATTTATGGCTGACTTGTGCAAAAATATCGATTTACCTATTACGATAGATTTCATGGCTGTATCAAGTTATGGAGATTCGACTAGGTCTACAGGGGAAGTTAAGATTATTAAGGATTTAGATTTCTCAGTGGAAGGCAAGGAAGTTTTGATAGTTGAAGATATCATAGATACTGGCTTAACATTGGCTTACTTAACTGACAATCTCAGGAAGAGAGGGGCTAATAGTGTCAAAATTGTTACTTTACTTGACAAGCCAAACAGAAGGAATATTGAAGTAAAGGTAGATTATTTAGGGTTTTCTATTCCGGATGAGTTTGTTGTAGGATATGGGCTGGATTATGCAGAATTGTATAGAAACCTACCTTACGTAGCAGCATTGAAAGAAGAAGTTTACACTTAGGTTAATTATTGAACCAATTAATCATATGTGATATAATTTATAAATATTATCTACCCAGAATTGGAGGGAGGACTTGTATTGAGAAGGTATTTTAAAGGAGTTAGTGTATATCTATTAATTATTATATTGATAATGTTCGGAGTAAGGATGATGGGAACAGAAGTTGAACCCGTCAGTGAAATGGATGTTACAGAATTAGTGGAATTATTAGGTGAGAACAGTGTAGAACGAATAAACATGGAAGGAAGAATCGTTGAAGGGACTTTGAGAGACAGTACAAAATTCACGACTGTACTTCCTTATGAATTTACAGATAGTTTTTATGATGATTATTTAAAAAACTTAGTAGAGAGTAAAGAACTTAGCTATAGTGGGTCTCGTGATCCTGTTAGACCTTGGTATGTTGATTTGTTCCCA
>CAZXWU010000121.1:0-5690 GCA_964644495.1 uncultured Tissierella sp. | reverse complement strand
TATTTGAGTTTCGTTTTATAGGAAGATCAATATCATCCCAAGTGTAGTTCTCTAAAGGGGTAGCAGTAACAGGTACTCCAATCTTTTTAGCAAACCTATTTGCATATTTGTGTGTTTTTTCTCGTTTTCCAACGGTCACAATTTCTTTGATGGTGTCAATGTCGAAGTGTTTTCTAACTTCTGCTTCAACCAGATGCTCATCCAACCCCTCATATTCTCCAGTAAAGATTATTCCAAGTTTTTTTGTTTTTGATTTTTCAATCGCATTTTCCTTCTCAATTGTTCTTTTAATACTTACTCTGTTTGTTAGATCTCCCATAATGTTAGTTGTTTTTTTTAGGTTGATGGTCATATGTATAATTTAGCCCTATAGCTTACTTTATTCTTTTGGTGCAATATAGAGGATGGGTGTGACATTATGTGTCTTTGTAAGCCCTTAATATTTCACTTGCTTGTAGATTGTACGCTTAAATACTGATGATACTTAGAGCCGACTAATCATTTTAATCGGCTCGTTTATATTTAACAGCTTTTACAACTCGTTGTAATTCTGGTCTTCTCATCAAATAATGCTAGCTCTCAATAGTCTAAACTGTAAGCATAGTCGACCCATTTTCTATACTCCAAATACATTGCAGCAATCGTGTTTTTTTAAGCAATAACTGATCGGTCGTAGTAGTCTGTAATGTATTTATCTCTTAATTGATTGGGAGGTTTCATGCGGTGGTTGATTATTATCACTACACTTTAATTATTATAAAACAGTGATAGGTTCGGATAACTTTCCATTCTCATCAACTTTATATTTTATTATCTGTTTATCAACACCTTTATTATTCATGTTGATATCACATAAGAAAATTGTTAAACGAGAATTAAACTTCCCATGTCTTATTCCCACATGTTTAATTGCCTCAATATACTTACCTTCAACATTAACAATAGTTCTACTATTTGTGCTCTTCAGTATATGAATAAAGTAATTGTTTAAATCTACTTCATCATTAAACAACTTCTCAAAATCTTTTGAGATTGAATCTATCCCTCCATTCAATGCTTTAAATTCAATTAGATGTTTACGATTAAGCTTTTCATCATATAAGCAAACATCAACGCTTCCAGATCTTTGATTGGTTCCTGTAAAACTATATTTTCCTTTAGTAGGTGCTTCAATTGAGTAAAAATAATCAGTTGAATCTTCAACATGTTTCACAAATAAAAATCTCGCTTCCTGTTCACTAATCCTTGTATTTTCACATCGTTTTAATGGATAAACAAGTTTGTTTTTTGTTTCCGAGTCTGCATCAGTAATACACTTCAAGTCAATCAAATCTTCTAGTGTTGCAATAATCAAATTTTCTACTTTTTTCATAGTTATAAATATTATGTGTTATATAATTCCAACAGCTTTTGCTAATACAGGAATAGGTATTTGAAATTTTGTCTCCCATATTTTCGAACTGTCGTTACCCCATCTTGGCTGTAAGGTCTTACCATCATATTCCCATATCTTCGAGCTATCATTACCCCATCTTGGCTGTAAAGTCTTACCATCCCACTCCCATATCTTCGAGCTATCATTACCCCATCTTGGCTGTAAAGTCTTACCATCCCACTCCCATATCTTCGAGTTGTCGTTACTCCATCTTGGCTGCAAAGTCTTACCATCCCACTCCCATATCTTCGAGTTGTCGTTACCCCACTTTGGTTGTAAAGTCTTTCTATCATACTCCCAGTCTATAGAATTTCCCGAGTTCCACTTTGGACTAATATCACCACCACCAGTTGAATATCCACTGCTAGAAGTATTACTTGATACACTTTCACCTGCTGCTGTTGAACTCTCGTCCTCTTCCTCAGCACCACTAAATATTTTTGTAAAGATGAGGAGCAAAAACACTCCTACAATAATAGGTAATATAGCCACAAGAATCAGAACATTGATGAGTGCAAAAAACCAATTTGTTTTCTTAAGATTATAAATGTATAAGCCCACTATTGTAACAACTACCAGCAGCTTAAACAATGTCACGTAAGTACTGCTCGTATACCCCCATATCTCTTGTGTCTTACTCTCATCAATAAGATAATAAAGAAACAATCCTGCACCAAATGACAATAGCATTGAGAATATATTAGTTTTAGAAAACAGTTGATTACTAAACTCTTTATATAAATATTTGTCATATTGTCTGAGTAAAAAATATAGTACAACAATACCAACAATCAACCATCCCCAAGGAGGTAGCAGTCCTTTTAATTCATCGATATTAATAAGATTAGTAAGTATGTTACCCTGTTTGTATTCTAAACAAGACTTTCGTATATAACCGTTACTTAATTCACCCTCTGCATCAGTAAAAGTAACTTGAATAAAATAGACTGTCTCTCTTATTGCATCAAAACTATTACCTTGAGGGACACGACCAATAACACGCGAACTTATATCAGGTTTTGAGTATATATCTGCATGCTCTGTAAGTACCCACTCATTTTGAGAACTATTTGATGCAACAAAGTCTTTCACTTTAGGGTTGTTTGGTAATACCTTGAACAATAGAAAAAACATCATTACAGTTACAATAGGCCAAAGCACTTTCCTGAAACTTAAATAACTTGATTTGGGAGCACTTTTTGCACCGTGCAGTTTAATTTTACATTTATTACTCTTGTGGTATTTCCCAAAATAATCTGTCAGCTCAATCCTTATCTCTTCATCTACCTTTTCATAACTCTCTTGATTATAAGAAGAAGAAGTGTTTTGTGAAGAAGAAGTTTTTTGCGAATAAGAAGAGTAATTATTATTAGAATAATCCTTTCTGCCTTCCAGTGTTGCATCATACTCTCTCCTTTTTTCAGGATTCGAAAGAATGTCGTTTGCATCATTAATTGCTTTAAACATGCCTTCTAAGTGACTATCACCTTTATTTTGATCAGGATGAAACTTTAAAGACAACTTTCTATATGCCTTTTTAATTTCTTCTTGAGTTGCTGTTTTCTCAACACCTAAAATATCATAATAAGTCTTATATCCCATCTTTACTAGTTTTAGATAGTAAAACTCTTTTTAATTATAAAAAAACGGACCGATTTATAAAAAATCTATTATCCTTTCATTTTTAATTATAATCTCTTTAATAATTGAGCCGTCTTTAGATTTAAGAGGTTCATATATCCATATTTCAGTTTTCCCACTGTGACTTCTCCCTTTTTTTTTATCTTTAGGCAAACCTATTGAAAGAATTAATAAATACATAGACATTCCTATCCAAATTGTTCCATTCTTAATATCATTCAAAACCTCTTGCCCGTATACATCAGCAATTTTATTATACAACTTCTTTTTGGCTTCTTCTTTATCTCTTTCTGCAATACTAAACTCTTGCCTTGATTGAATAATCATTGCATAGCGTTTCTTAGATTTAATAAAATGCATTGTAAAGATAAAAGTCAAATATCCTACACATAAGAGTACTCCTCCATAAAAAATCATATCTGTAGTTATCATATCTACTGTATTTAGTTTTTAATATATATATATTGCTACACTCGACCTTAATTATTCAGCCAAAGTCAAATAGCTTTAACCTAGTGTAGCTCTTACCAAAACTCTTTCTGCATGACAACACACCCCAATGAAATAAAGACTTCGATTTCATGGGACAAGTCAATTACAAATCGTTGCAATCACCCTTTTACTGTATATTTGAAATAAAATTCACTATACTTTTATATTTTTGAGCAATTTCTTCAATTTCAATACATCTCGAATTCATGATTAATATCCATTTACACCTTTTTGTTCTTCATTATCGCAATGCGAAAAATTATTTTAATTAAATAGATATGATGTTTCCTATTGTTCTTGATATTTTTACAAGCTTGTGGGCAAGGTATCTAGCTATTTAAACTTTTCATAATCTAGTATTAGCAAGCTTTTGGGCTCTCCTTTACTATCCAAGTTTGTCAAATTATATCTACTCTTAATAGCTTTTGCAATATTACTGTTCACCGAATTCAGTTTACTCTCATTCAAAAGATGTAAATAGTCTCTTAATAACTCTTTATCTTTTTGAATAAATAAAAATACTTGATCTGTAATTTCTTCAGTAAAGCGATCCATTACTTTGTTTGTAAATTCTTTTTGTGTCATGTTTTATTTGTTTTATGATTAATACTATATATATATTTAATTTTTCAAGCTTCTTCCCGACCCTTGTGTTTAATCCAGTGGATAGCAATAGCACATCAATAACTTTCTTACGGTGAATCGTAGTCTTTGCTCTCTGTTATAAACCCTATTGAAATATTATTAACCACTCCATAGTACCTTCATGGGGTGTATTTTTTAATTGGCAACTTCTTTATATGTAGCAAATATACAAAATAAATGTGAATTGAAGTCAAGAATTTCTATCTTTGATATTCGAATCAACAACAAAACATTTAAACTCAAACATAAAATGAAATTAACAATTGTTGGAACATAGAAATTATACTCTTATGATAGATTTATAGGGAGATTACGTTATCATTTCCCAGACTTTTCTGAAGTTACTGAAATTGTTTCAGGTGGAGCCAAAGGTACTGATAAACTTGCAGAGATGCTTGCATTAGAGACTAAATTACCCACCAAGATATTCATACCTGAGTATAACAAGTACGGTAGAGATGCTCCTCTTATGAGAAACACCCAAATAGTTGAATATGCTGGCCAAGTTATCGGGTTTGTTGATGATTCCTCCAAAGACACTCTCGACACAATAAAAAAAAGCGACTAAGGCTAACAAGTTATATTCAGTTATATTTCTTAATGACATGCATGAAGTGTTAGAATTTTGGGTTAGTGAAGGCCTTTGTAAAAGAGGTTATGAATCGATACGCGAGGGATGGAGGATTAGAGGAGATATTGACGAAATTGCTGCAACCCCTAATTACAGAATCCTCATTGAGAAGAGAGGAGAATATAACAATCCTACTGAAGGAGGATATTTCCACTACCGTAAAGATGCAGAACATATTAAGAGTTTATTGAAAACTGCTCTTAATAACCCCAAAATGGTTGTTAAAAAAGAAACATTATCCCAAAAGCAATATGAATTTAGAAAATATTAGATACAAAGAAAGGCAACCTATTTCATTCAACCTTTCTCTTCTCGTCGCAAACTCTTGACAATTTATCCAATAACGATATTATCGATGGTGATTATGATGAGAGGATTGAACCTATGTAGTAACAAGGAAGTGTGATTAAAACAAAGAGTCTCCATAGTAAGTAATCTACTTTATGGAGGCTCTTGTTTATTTAATAATCTATTTTAAATAACATCTCTAGTTACCAATGCACTCTAAACACTCCATTTTCAATAGATGTAGAAAAGTGTATCGAATCTTTATCAGGTAGTTCATCAGATGTGAACTCAAAAGTAACAGTTTCTTCTGTTTTCAATCTGCATATATTTACAACTAACAAATCGAACTCATTTTTATCTTTATACCTAACTCTAAATCTATCGTTTGAGTTTTCTCTTTCTCCTGGGATATTCCTATTAACTTTTTTAATTCTCATATTTTCATGATATTGATTATATAAAACGCTCATATTTAACAGTCATCAATCCCCCCCTCACGCACTATACACACTCCTCCCCTCCCCAGAATAGCTAGAGAATATATGTTGATAAACAACA
>CAZXWU010000120.1:0-5758 GCA_964644495.1 uncultured Tissierella sp. | reverse complement strand
CGCAACTAAATGTCCTTCTTTAATCTCTTTTAATTCAATACTATTATCTACACACTCTGGTCTTTTACTAGGACATCTGGCGGCAAATCTACAACCAGGTTGAGGATTTATAGGGCTGGTTACTTCCCCTTTGATTATGCTCTTAAATCCATCCCTATTCTTTAAATTAGCTACTGGTATTGCGTCTAATAAGGCCTTAGTATAAGGATGAGATGGATTTCTAAACAACTCTTCCGCCGAAGCTTTTTCAACACATTGTCCCAAGTACATTACAGCTATTTCATCACTTATATGTTTTACAACACTTAAGTCATGAGTTATAAACATATAGGTCAATCCCATATTGTCCTGTAAATCCATCATTAGATTCAATATCTGGGCCTGTATTGATACATCCAAAGCTGAAACTGGCTCATCGCATACTATAAACTCCGGATCTAAAGCCAATGCTCTAGCAATACCAATTCTTTGTCTTCTACCCCCATCCAATTCATGAGGATAGGTGTTTACAAACCTTTCTGCAAGGCCAACTATCTCCATCAAATCGTAAACCTTATTGTCTATTTCATTTCTATTCGTTATTGTTTTACATACCTTTATGGGTTCTGCAATTATCTCACTTACTGTCATCCTAGGGTTCAAGGAAGCATAGGGGTCTTGGAAAATTATTTGCATCTTTTTTCGCATATTTAACATTTGTCTATTACTATACTCTAATATATCCTTACCATTGTATAGTACTTGACCATCAGTAGGTTCTAAAAGCCTTAATATAGTTCTACCAAGGGTAGATTTACCACAGCCCGATTCCCCTACTACACCTAGGGTTTGTCCCTTTTTAATTGTTAGATTTACATTATCTACAGCGTGCAGATTTCCCTTTGGGGTTTTAAAATACTTTTTTAAATCTTTAGTTTCTATTAAAGGCACACCCATTGAATTCTTCCTTTCATGATTTAAATATTTTCAGTTATTTTAACTATCTATATAAATGACATTTAATCATATGTGTTCCCATTTCCGCATTTTCAGGTTCATGGGTTTTACAAATCTCCATACATTTATCGCATCGGGGATGAAATTTGCACCCAGTTGGCAGATTGGTTGGATCTGGCATCAATCCCCTTATAGGATTTAATCTTTCTGTTGGTTTTGTAAGATCTGGTATGGAACCAAATAACCCTAATGTATAAGGATGATGATTGCTAGATTCAAAAATATCTTCTACCGTACCTATTTCTATTATTTCTCCAGCATACATAATTGCGACTCTATCACAGGTCTGGGCTACTACCCCCAAATCGTGGGTAATCAAAATCATAGCTGTATTCAATTTTTCCTTTAATTCCTTCATCATTCTTAATACCTGTGCTTGGATGGTTACATCTAATGCGGTGGTAGGTTCATCTGCCAATAGCAATTTTGGCTCACATGCCAAAGCTATGGCTATTACCACCCTTTGTTTCATACCCCCAGAGAATTGATGAGGATATTCACTTTTTCTTTCCGGTGGGAGCCCTACCAATTGTAATATTTCATCAATCCTTTTATTTCTTGTTGCCTCATCCATTTCTGGATTATGCAATTCAAGAACTTCACCTATCTGATCTCCCACCCTCATAATAGGGTTGAGACTAGTCATAGGATCCTGAAATATCATGGACATTGTATTTCCCCTCAATAATCGCATATCCTCTTCAGTTGCATTTAATATATCTATATCATCAAGTTCAATACTTCCGTTTTCTATAAGACCAATTTTGTCGGGCAACAGTCTTAATATACTTAAAGCTGTTGTGGTTTTCCCCGCACCCGTTTCACCAACAAGGCCCAAAGTTTCTCCTTTATTTACAGATAAATCTAAACCATTAACAGCATGTACTGTAGCCTCATCAGTTTTATAGATAACTTTTAAATCATTGATTTCTAATAATTTTTCTGCCATATTTATGCTCCTAACAATTATATTTTCCCTTTAATTCTTTAATTTCGGATCCAGGGCATCCCTCAACCCATCTCCTATTAGATTCAGTGACATTACGGCTATTATAATAGCAATCCCCGGAATTATAGCAAGATAGGGATAATATCTCATTTGAGTTTTTACATCTGACAGCATAGATCCCCATTCAGGAGTAGGAGGCTGTATACCAAGGCCAATGAAACTTAAAGCTGCAATATTCAATATAGTTGATGCCATATTTAAAGTTGCTTGAACTATTATTGGCCCCATTGCATTGGGTAGAATATGTTTCATTATTATCCTCCCATTCTTTGTACCACATGCCCTTGCGGCCTCTATAAACTCCTGATCTTTAACAGATAGTATTGAAGATCTAACTATTCTAGCAAACCTTGGTACCTGGGAGATACTCAATGCTATTAGCAGATTGAGCATCCCCGGTCCTAAAGCTGCAACTATAGATATAGCTAGGAGTAAGGATGGAATAGCTAGGAAAATATCCATTATCCTCATCAATATATCATCAATTCTACCTCCATAATATCCAGCCGTCGCCCCTATTAAAGAGCCAAATGTCAATGATATGGCTATAGTAACCAGTCCCACAGATAGGGAGACCCTTGATCCAAATATTATTCTTGCAAATATATCTCTACCATATTGGTCTGTCCCAAATACATGGTCCTTATTTGGTGTTATTAATCTATTGGCCATATTTTGAGAAACCGCATCCTTTTCAAAATCGACTATTAAATCTGCCGATAAGGATATGATTATCAAAATTAGAAATATAACAGCACCTAGAATGGCTAATTTATTCTTCTTATATCTGAATAAAATGGACTTGATTTGACTTCTTTTCTTTATCTTTACTTTTGATTTAGTTTTTGCTTTTTCCATATTACCACCTACTATTCTCTCTCATATTGGGCCTTTACTCTTGGATCAATAAAGGCATAAAGTATGTCCACTATTAAATTAATTATACCTACTGCAAAAGCAACAAATAATACTGATGCTATAACCATTGGTATATCCTTCATTCTTACCGAAGTAACCATTAATGTTCCTAGACCAGGTATAGCAAATACACTTTCCGTTATTATTGCTCCCCCTAGCTGTAATCCAAAGGTTAAACCTACAACGGTGATAATCGGTAATAATGCATTTTTAAATGCGTGTTTCAATATAACTCTTTTTTCTCCTGCTCCTTTAGCCCTTGCTGTTCTTATATAATCCTGTCTTATTACCTCAAGCATTGAAGATCTTGTCATCCTTATTACAGTTGCCATACAGGATCCAGCAAGGGTTACTGAAGGTAATACAAAATGCTTCCATGTGTCTATTCCCGTTGCTGGTAGCCAGCCTAATTTCAATGAGAAAAGCATTATTAGCATTAATCCAAGCCAGAATCCTGGTACAGATGTCAATATCAAAGTTACAATAAGGCTTAAATTATCGATTATGGTATATTGTTTAACTGCCGATATTATACCTATTGGTATACCGATAATCACAGATATGGATATTGCCCAAAAAGTTAAAGTTAAAGTTGTCGGGAATCTTGAAAATAGCTCTTCAAAAACGGGAAGCTTATTTCTATAAGATACTCCAAAATCTCCTTTCAGGGCATTAGTAATATATCTTACATATCTGACGATGAATTTATCGTTTAACCCCATTTCTTCCTTCAATTGCATAACTGCTTCTTCTGTGGCATTTTCACCTAATATTAATTTAGCAGGGTCTCCAGGAGTAAAAGCCATTATTGAAAATATTATAAATGATATACCTAATAGTACAGGAATCATTTGTAAAATTCTTCTAATTATATACTTTAACATAGCTTCCTCCCCCATATTTATAATTGAATTCTAAATATCTATTTCAGCAATTATTCCCATGAATAGTTATAAGCAAGGTAGTAGCTTACAGCACTTGGTTCTACACCTTTTAAATTCTTATTAGTTGCAATAGAGTTCATATCTGTCATTAAAGGAATCAATACTGCCTCTTCCCTAACTATCTCACTGATTTGACGGTATATTTCTTTTCTCTCTGCTTCATCTTGAATTGATCTTCCTTTCATAATCAATTCATCAAGTTCAGGTATATCAACTCTTTGGATATTGTTTCCACTACCCTTCATGCTACTGTGTAGTCTTCCATATACTGCAAAATCAGCGTCTGTAACTGGAACAACTATATTAACTAAGGTTATATCATAATCATTTTCGTCATATACTTCGAATAGGAATGCTCCTCTTTCCATTATTTCAATTTCAACGTTTATTCCTACTTCCCTTAATTGAGCTTGTATTATTTCTGTAGGTATAGTATATGAAGCTGATTCTAATGTTTTCATAGTTACTGTTATTCCATCTGGATAACCAGCTTCTGCTAATAATTCTCTTGCCTTATCTGGGTTATATTCATTTCCTTTAAAATCTTCTACATAACCAAAGCAACTTGGTGGTATAGGAACTTCTACTGGGACCGCAGCTCCTTCAAAAGCTCCTAAGATAATAGCTTCCCTATCTACGGCATAACTTACTGCTTGTCTTAATGTTTTATCGCTGAAAACACCTTTTTCATTATTAAATGATATATGATAATATAATCCGGATTCAGTTTCATAATAAGCTATATCATCATTTTCTATTAAACTTTTTCTTGCACTCTTAGGAAATGTTTCGATTACATCCACTTCACCATTTTCTAAAGCAATAACTCCTGTATTTTGGTCTATTAATATTTTAAAAGTTAAATCCTTTATTGAGGCAGGTCCCCTATAATAATCATCAAATCTTACAAGTGCTAATCTTTCGCCTGTTTTCCAGTCTACAAATTTGTAAGGGCCAGTTCCTACTGGATTTCTTGCAAATCCATCTGGATCCTCTTCCATTGCCCTTTTGTTTACAATTCCCATACTGATTGTTGCCATACATTTCAATGCAGGGCCATAAGGTTGATTCAATACCAATTTAACAGTTGAATCATCTATTTTTACAGCTTCCTCCATAGTATTTGTAGTCCTAGCTGTGAAATGAGAATTAATAGCTTCATTTATTGAAAATACAACATCGTCTGCAGTCATAATATCTCCATTATGGAATTTTACGCCCTCTTCAAGTACAAATGTTATCTCTTTACCGTCTTCTGATACTTCCCACTCTTTTGCTAGACCAGGAACTATATTGCCCTCTGAATCTGTTCTTACTAAAGTATCAAATACCTGGTTCATTACTCTAAAAGATACTGTATCATTGGATCCTTTAGGATCTAAACTTGTTGGTTCTGCTGCCAAAGCAAAAATTAAATCATCTCTTACCTCGCCAGTGGAACTCCCCCCATCCTTATTTGCAGCTGGGGTTTCAGTAGTTTTACCGCAACCTACTACTAGCATAGTTAAAATCAATAAACTACATAAAATACCTATTGCTTTCCTTCTATTCATTTTTTCTCCTCCTCAAAATTTCTTTTCTCTAATATATTAATTTGAATTTTAATATCCTGCCCACAAATATCAAAATCCAAATTTTTTATCCTTCTTGCCCTTTAATATTGCATTAATCATGCCAAGATTGATATAAATCTGCCTATATATATTTATTTTTATTTATGGATTGAATGAATATAAGTGTTTCCAATGAATTGACAGATTTTATTCTATTATTAAATGGTTTTATATTATGGGAATTGTCCAACATATCTAACTATTCTGTATAATATATACTATAGAAAAGCGGCACTTTTTACCCCATGGGGTAAAAAGTGCCGCCCTATTGTTTTATT
>CAZXWU010000119.1:0-5797 GCA_964644495.1 uncultured Tissierella sp. | reverse complement strand
ATTAGGCCCAAAAAGGAAGTATTATTTCATAACAGAATCGGGGGAAGAGTATATTAAACAATTTATAGTAGCTTGGAATGAGGTAAAAAATTCAGTTGACTTAGTATTAGGAGGAGAGTGAGAATATGTTTAAAAATGAAGTGAAATTACTTAAGAGGGAAAATGAGCAGAAAGCTAGATGGCTAGATGATGAAGACGAAGATGTAATTGATAAAATAATGGATAGTCTAGGGATTTTTAGGGTTAATTCATTTGATATACAAGTAATCTACAAAGATCTAATAGGGATGGCAGAAGAAGCAGAACTTAGAGATTCCAACATGAAAGAGATTATAGGTGATGATATAAAAAATGCTACTTATGAGATTATAAATAATAGCAGAGGTTATAGTAAAGCTGAGGTCTTGTTAGTGTATCTGAAATATTTGTCTGGTATAGCCTTTCTTATGGTTGGATTTTTCGGGACCATGGTTAACATGGGTCTTATATGGGAAATAAGTATAGCAGGCTTAATTGGATATTTTCAATATGTTACTTACTTCTTCCTAGTATCTAAGTTGGTACGGCCACTACTTCATATGGAAGGCTGGGGAAGGCTTGGTTTTTATTGGACCCTATTTATTGCATTAGGATTATTTGGTGTCCCCTATGCGACCTTAGCTCATAAGCTATATGGCAACGCAATAAGTTCTGTAAACAGCCTATATGTTTTGATAGGCTCAGCTATAATTTATATAGCTGCAACTTATCTTCATTATAGGGATGTAAAAAAATATGCAGAGGGTAGATGAGGTTTACATTGATGATTTAGAGATTGAGTAGATGATAATATGGTGTTGTAATAAAAGGGACTGTTCTATAACTGGTATATAGTTATGAAACAATCCCTTAACTAGCTAACCGCCAATTTCAAATGTCTGATAATTTTCAGGTATATCAAATATAGACTCGTCTACATCATCAGTCATGACTTCAACGTCAATAATTGTAGTATCACTATCCGATACTATCTCCATACCATCTAAGGAATTGCCATCAAAATAGTAGAATATCCTTTCATTGTCATCTACTCTATATTCCTCATAATCCCTAGTGTTTCCCATGAATGTGCCGGTTCCTCTACCAATATAATCCATGCTACTTGCATCAATATCTTGAAGTTGGCTTGTGTCATCAAGCTCATCTTCAATATCATCCAAACCAAATGGCATTATCATTACTGTCTGTGTATCATCGCTAACAATATACATCTTATCTTCCTTCATGATTGTAGTACTAGACATAGATTCATAGTTCATTTTAAAGGCTACTCTATCATCAGAACTAACCATGGTCATCTTAGCTTCTACCTCTTCACCTTCTATGTCCATGATAGTTTTGTAAACCATAGTAAAGTTATCATTAGCCATCATATCTACATATGCCTTAGACAATCTATCGCCAATAATACCTATCTCTCCACTTTCTATTTCTTCAGAGTCATCATCTAGCTCAAGCTCATCTGTGTTTTCCTCGACTTGAGCTGATTCCATAGGGTCAGGTGACACAGCTGGACTTTCTGAACTACTACATCCAGCTATAAATACTAGGACTGAAAGTAAAAATATTATCATTATTATTGGTCGCTTCATATAAATCCCTCCTTTTAAAAGATAACTAAATTTGTAAATCAATTATTTCATATTTACCCTATTTTAAGTGGTTAATGTGGTAAAAGAAGATATATATATATAATTAATCTATTTTTATTAAGATTAAATACTTTGATAGAAAGAAGGATTTGTAATATCAATGTTGAATAGATTATTATAGGGTAAATATTTATTGAAAATAAATAAATTCGAGGAGGAGTATATATGTTTGGTAATAAAGATACTAAGAGGTTTGAAACTGTTCATAATGAAAGATCAACTGGATGCAAGATAATAGTAGATAAAGAAACAGGGGTTCACTATTTGTATGTCTCGGCTGGATATGGTGGAGGGCTTACTCCTTTACTAGACAAGGATGGTAAGCCAGTGGTTAACACTAATTATAACTAACAGGAGGCGATTGAATGAATAATGATATTAATTTAGTAAAGCTTAGAAGTGTATCAAATGAAATGGAATTTGGGATTATAAAGGAGATATTGGATGATAACAATATACCATATATAGTAAGGGATCATGGTCCTGGAGGACATATGAGAATTATCGGTGGTGGCTCCATATTTGGTACTGATATTATGGTAAGAGAATCCGATTTTGATGAAGCAGTTTCTTTATTAGAGTCAATAAGTATTGATTAGCTATATAGGAATTTTTAGAACTAAGGAGGAAACATGAATACTGACAAACAAACTGCAAGAGTAGAGAGACTAATAGAATATGTAAAGGGACTTAAGGATAAATCAAATGGAAGACAACTCTATGATGAGTATATAGAAGATATACTCAATGTAAGCCCTCAAATAGCCTTTGAAGTGTTTTATAGTTTATTAGAGGAAGGGATTAGACCTAGTGAGATATTAGTATTTCTAGATAAGGTAATCAATGCTTTTTATAAGGGTTTGTCAAACTATAGATGGGAAAAGCCCAAAAATGATAACTTTATAATGGATCTTATAGATGAAAATAAGGGCTTAGCAAATAAAATAGATGAAATCAAGGTCATACTAAAAGAGCCTGATCTTCAGATAAAAAAGGAAAAACTCCTTCCAAAAGTAGTAGAGTTACAGGAATTCAATGATCACTATATTAAAAAAGAAAATATATTATTTCCTTATATGGAAAAGACACTTGCTAAATTCAATGGATTATCAATAATGTGGGAACTTCATGATGATATTAGAGCTAGGATAAATGAGGCTGTTCATATTTTAAAGAATGATAATTCCTCTGAGATGGAATTAAATAAGGCTATAGCAAAGATATTTTTTGGTATGTTGGGTCTAAGGAATAAAGAGGAGTTAATATTATTTCCAGCAGCCAGTGAAGTATTAAGTGAAGATGACTGGTATCAAATGCATAAGCAAAGCCTAGAATATAACTTTCCATTTATAGAAAGGCCTAATATCAAACTAGACAATAGTGATGATATAGAGCTTATTGAAAATGGCAAGTTTAAAACTGAAACAGGTGAGCTTTCTTTCAAGGAAATATTGATGATATTTAATACACTACCTATAGACATGACCTTTGTGGATGAGCATAACAAAGTAAGATTTTTTTCGAGTCCAAAGGATAGGATTTTCCCCAGATCACCAGCAGTTATAGGAAGGGATGTAGATAATTGTCATCCCCCGTCAAGTGTACACATCGTTGAAGAAATAGTAGAAAGCTTCCGTAGTGGCCAGGAAGACTTCGCAAAGTTTTGGATAAATATTAAAGATAAGATGATTTTGATACAATATTTTGCATTAAGAGATAATGAAGGTATATATAGAGGAGTACTAGAAGTAAGCCAAGACATCACTGAAATAAAACAGCTAGAAGGAGAAAGAAGACTTTTGAAATGGAATCAATAAATATAACTCAAACAGGACCTAGTAAATTCAACCTATATAAGTTATTTGGGTGCCCTATTAGTTGGATGTGACATGTATAGAATCATCTGGTGGTTTATAATAAAAGGTATAAGGTAAGATTAAACTAATAGGGAGAATATGGAATATTTTTGTAGAATATGATTGGGGGTTTAAAAATTGAAGAGACTTCTAATTGTCCTAATAGCTATCATTTCAATTGTCTTTGCTCGCCATGTTTATGAAGAAAAATCTAGAGAAAATCACTATATTAGTCTAATCGGCCTAAATGTCCCAAAAGAATCTGAGCTAATAGAATTTAGAGATAGCCATGGTGGATTTCATGGTGATGGAGAGTTGTTTGAAGTTGTTCAGCTTGAACAGAGTTATGTCGGCATTTTTGTTCGAGATGCCTTGGATACAGGCTCGTGGAGAAGGCTACCTATGGGGAAGGATCTCACGAAATTTATTTATGGTGAATATACAAGGGATTACTCATATGGTGGGTATGGTGAGATGATGCCAGATGATATAATAAATGGGCTATATTATTTTAAAGACAGAAATACTAGAGGTGGATATATCTTTGATAGATTTTCCCAGAATTTTAACTTTGCAATGCTTGATATTAATGAAGGAATATTGTATATTTTAAAATATGATTCCTAGAGTACAAAGCTGAAACTTAAAGATATAGTTTGATTTTAAGTAAAAAGCTTTGCAGGGGTGTGTCACTTTCCTTTAACGACGTAGAAAGGGGTTTAATAATGAGAAATATATTCGCAGTATCAATTTTACTACCACTATATATTGCTATACCAGGATTAATACTATACTTTATAATTAAATTAGCTATAAAAAACGCAATAAAAGAATTAAAAAAAGACAATATCTTATAATAGAAGGTGTACATCATTTACTTTAATTTAAAAAAGTAAAGTCATCCTAATGCCAAAGATCATGAGAAAGCAGAAGATTTTATAGATAAGCTAATAAATACAAGACTATAGTATGGATTTTTTTACTTTCTTTGAGCATAATTTTAATAAGGATTAAATTTATTAGAAAGGAAAGTGAAAATGAAAGATAAAAAAATCGTAGACAAGGAAATGGAACAAGCAAGGTATGTAAATCATATTTCTGCACCAGGTAATATTCAATCCTCAACTAAGGCATCGCCATTAAAAAATGATGTTTCCTGTATATATAATAATAAAAACCATGGTGTGGGTTCTATAATTACCAATGAAGATGGTAGTGAATATATATGCTCTGAGGATGGAACATGGCAAATGAAGGAAAAATAATGAATTTTTCTGTAATAGAATTATTATTCTAAATTTAAGCAGGGACTGACTAAGACCACTAACTGAATCTCTCCTTTTCTATTTCTAAATATATGAAATAGGAAAGGAGTTTTTTCTTATTATAATCTTGTTTACAATATTGTTACATTTTATAAAATCAGATTATTTCCGTATTTTATATGGTAAGATTAAGCTAAGAGAAGGAACGTATTTAGAGAATGGAGGGCTAATATGAAGAAATTATTACTTTGTTTGGTAACTGTACTTGTATTAATTACAGGTTGTTCTCAACAAATGAATATGGATAAGGTCCTTAATGAGCCTAATTTTGCCGGGGTCGTGACAGAAGTTAATGAACAATCTATCCTTGTGAAAGTTAATGAGGACGAAGATGAGATTAGTAGTAGTGATTTAATGAGCGTCTCACTAGATGTAGAGATTGATGACGGTATTACTGATTTTAGTATAGGGGATGAAGTTCGAGTATATTATGATGGCATGATTGCAGAAAGTTATCCAGCACAAATCAACAAGGTATATGCTATTATGCTTGTAGATTTATCAGGAAATCAATCGGATAATCATACAGATAAATTTATGGCTGATTATAATGTAGAAGGACAGAGTGAACACTGGCAAGCATCCTTGGAGTATTTGATGAGACAAAACGATAGAGTCTGGGCAGAAGGAGCAGTTAAATATATGGGATCTAATATCCCTGAAAAGGTGAATATGAAGTTTGTAATATATGATATTGAACCAACTTCATATTACGACGGAAATGTAGATGATTTAAGAATAACCACAACAGTAGAAGGTAGAGAACTAATAGGCTCTGAAATAATAATCACAGAAAGTTTTAATAGAAGCCACGATTTGCAAGTCTATGAAGAAGCAATTAATCATGGCTATATAGAGATTGAATGGGGTGAAGAAGGGCGAGAAATAACAGAAAAAATCGATATCAAAATTGTCGAATAAATAG
>CAZXWU010000118.1:0-5855 GCA_964644495.1 uncultured Tissierella sp. | reverse complement strand
CGCTAAATGCTACTATAGAAGAAACATCGCCTTTTCTAATCGATACTATTAATAATAATGTTAAAGCTACAATCCCAAATATAACACCCATACCATGGCTGATTCCATTGAATATCTCTTCAGCCTTTGAGTACTTTTTACTTAACAACTTATTTTCTTTGTCCTTCTTCAATTCATATCACCATCCTATATTATTAAGATCCTTCGCTAGGCTCAGGATGACAAGCAAACTACTCTGGGACAGAGGGTCAGTGGGACAGAGGGTCAGGACTACTGTCCCAATATTCCTAATCATAAGCCCCCAGAACACAGAAGAACCGTCCCCTTGTGTTCGAATAAGAACTGTAGCTTATATTAGCCCCTTAGTCTTATATTTCATCCTGATCCGTCAGTATTACCGGTCCATCCTTAGTAATGGCAATAGTATGCTCATATTGTGCTGAAAGAGATCCATCTACAGTCCTTGCAGTCCAACCATTGTCATCTAATTTCATGTTATATGCACCTATATTTACCATTGGCTCTATAGTCATTACCATGCCTTCCACTAATCTTTGGCCACGTCCAGGTGTACCATAGTGGAGGACTTGAGGGTCCTCATGCATATCCCTTCCAATTCCATGACCTACAAAGTCTCTAACTACTGAAAATCCGTGGGATTCCACATAGGATTGGATTGCATGGCCTATATCTCCTAATCTATTACCTATTACCGATTGCTCAATCCCTAAATACAAAGCCTTTTTTGTAACATCAAGTAGTTTTTGAGCATCTTCTGAAATCTTTCCTACTGCATAAGACCAAGCAGAATCAGCAAGCCAACCATCCACATTTACCACTATATCTATTGTTACTATATCCCCGTCTTTTAATAAATCCTCCCTAGGGAAACCATGACATATTTCATCATTTATGGATGCACATGTTGCATACTCATATCCTTGATAGCCCTTTTGCTCAGGATAGGCTCCTCTTTCCTCTAAATACTTATCTACAAATCTATCTATATCCATGGTGGATATACCAGGCCTAATCATCTTAGCAATTTCCCTATGTAATCCTGCCAATATCTCTCCTGATTTTTTCATCTTTTGGATTTGATTCTCTGTTTTAACTATTATCATTTTTTATTCCTTCCTTTACTCAATCATATTTATTTATTATTCTTTTGAAGTCAATATTATCATACAAACTTATAAAATCCTTATCCTTCTTGACCCATTCTATTGCATTAGGGTTTAATCTTAAGGATTCCTCTATATCTGATATTGCTTCATTGTCCATACCTAGTATAGCATAACAGCAGGCCCTATTATAGTATAAGACATCTGCTTCTTTGTTTGTTTGTATCCCCTCTGTTAGGATTCTTATAGATTCTTCATATGTCTTTTCTTCAATATAGATTGCTGATATGTTTAAATATGTATAATGATAGCTTTTATTCAATTCTAAAGAACTATAATAACATTCCAAAGCCTTTTTATTATCACCTAGTCTTTTATATGCTACCCCTAAGTTAAACCTTGATTTATAAAAGTAGGGATATAGGTCTACACTACGAGAAAACATTTCAAGTGCTTTATCATATTCCCCCATTTCCTCGTAAATTGAGCCCAAATTATTATATGCATGGTAATCACATGGGTCCAAATCTATTACTTTTTTATATTTGCCAATAGCATCTCTTGTCATACCTAATTTATCGTATAAGTTGGCCAGGAAGAAGTAAGCCCTATCATAAGTGGGGTCAGATTTTATTGCCTCACCATAATTATATATTGCCTTATCATCATTTCCAAGATATTCTTCCATTATAGCTAATCCATAGTAGGCTCCAGGGTTTCTTGGATCTAGGTCTAATATCCTCTTATATGATTTTATAGAATCTAGTGGCATATTCAATTCATCATAGATTAAGGCTATATTAAAGAGAATCTCTATATCATCCTCAAATGAGCCTTCAAATTCTAAGGCTTTATTATAAAAGTCAATTGACATTTCCTTATTATCTTGTATATAGCTATTCTCTGCTAGGAGTAGATAGTTTTTTCTTCTTCGTTCATCCTTTAGATTTCCTGTCAAAATTAACACCTCTACATATTAGTTTAACACAAAGATGAAAAAAAGTAGAGTTTTTCCTCTACTTTTAATATTACCAACATATAATTATATAACTGTCTAATCTAATTAAAATAGAGTGGCATGAAAGCCACCCTTACTATTAACTATAGTTGATACACGCCTATAGATTTGTAGTTATATAATTTCCCTTCATAGATACTTCCATCTATTAGCTGCCAAGTATTATTAATTCCTAGCCCCTTGGCTAACTCTTCGAAGTAGTACATAACCACACCTGCATCCATGAGAAGATGTTGATCCCAATCTTCATAAGCCAATAATAACTCTATGGTTGTATCCCTAAGAGCAAATCTCCATGGTTGTAAGTTCTTAGTAGAAGGTGAGAATCTAATGTAGTAGAATAAATCCATCAAGCCCATAGTTTGAAGTTTATCTGTATCTATTTCCTTTTCAATCTCATTACCAAATACAAAATCTTCGATACCCATTTTTACACTATATGGTGGCTCTGCAAAAGGAGGATTTGGTTTCTGGTATCCAAAAGCTAGCAAATACTCTATGTTATTAGTCGAATCACCAAACACCTCTTTCTTTAAGCTCTTATCTAGATCTTTTAGGGTAATCCAACATGTAGCTAAACCTAGTTTGTTTAATAAAGTAATGATCCTCTCTATGTTATATGCTCCATAGATTAAAGTGGAATCATAGTCATTCAAAAAATCTAATGCTATATAGTGGGGAGCATCTATCATTACCCCTGCATATCCACCTTTCCCTTGAAGTTCATCATTGAGCCTTTGTCCATCTTCATATAATCTAAGTTCAAAGTTATCTGAACCTTCTTCATTCTGAATCATTTTTAATCCAATTCTAATATCCTCTAATTTTTCAAACTCAACTTCCTCAGTCTTGAAATCACGAATAGACCTTCTGTTTCTCAAAAAATTTCCCATTATCATAATTACCCCTCCATTTAGCTTAATTACTTAATATATACCACTTAGGTCCATTACTCAATCAGTATATTATGCCCATTACTACTGCAATATCTCTAATATAAGCTAATAAATAAATATGGACCAATATAGCACTTCCAACTCCTAAAAAAATACCTGCTGCTACATCAGTTGGATAGTGTACACCTAAATATATCCTTGATATTCCAATAATTGTAGCTAGGAAAAATGTCAAAAATGTAATCATGGGAATATTTAGGGCTAAAACTGTAGCTATGGAAAAACTTGCTGTAGTGTGGCCAGATGGGAAAGAATAGTCCTTTAAATTAAAACCAAAGGTGTGTAGCTGTTCAACTATCTTATATGGCCTTTCACGTATCAGTAGCATCTTTAAGCTTTGGACTACTATCTGACTTAAAGCTAATACTACTATAGCCTCTAAACCAATCAATCGAATAAAGTCATTCCCCAAAAAAACAAGTACTAAAGAAAATACAGTGGAAAATATTGCCCCTCCCAAATCCGTCACCCTATACATAAACTTGTCTAAAAAGTCATTTTTTATCCTATGATTTATTAAGTTTATCAAATAATTATCAAAATCTTTTAGTAGTTTTCTCATTGTCATTCCACCCTTATCTTCACTTACTTATAATATATCCAAATTCTAGTAGTTGAAAACAATTGTATATACTACATACAATCCAATTTTATGATATTATATCTATATTAACAAAATTTAAGGTAGGTGTAAAATCTTGGAACTGAGTAAGGAGCAAATATCTGCAATAAATCATATAAGTGGACCTGGACTGATACTGGCTGTTCCAGGTGCAGGTAAAACCACAGTACTGATTCATAGAACTTATAATTTAATAAATAACCACAAGGTCAAACCTGATAAGATATTATCCATAACCTTTAGTAAAGCTTCCGCCTTGGACATGAAGAATAGATTTAAAATGGCATATCCCAATCTTTCTAACACCGATATTCATTTTTCTACAATTCATGCCTTTTGTTTTAAGTTAATAAGAGAATTTGCCTATATTAATAATACTAGTTATAGGTTAATCGAAGATGAAAAAATTGAAGTAAACAAGTATGCTCTACTAAAAAGTATTTATTACTCCCTTAATAATGATTATATAACTGAAGAGAAACTTGATACTTTGTTGAACCTAATTGGTTATGTAAAAAACATGATGATGGATATTGAGGAATTTACTAAGAAAAACAAGGTGGATATAGAAAATCTACAAGCCATCTTTAAGCAATATGAAAACTACAAACGTAGAAATAAATTGATAGATTTTGATGATATGTTGACTATTTCCTTGGAAATACTTAAATCAAACAAATATCTTCTAGATAAATATAGGAGAAAATATGACTTTATACAGGTTGATGAAGGACAAGATACCTCCAAAATACAATTAGAACTAATCAAAACTCTAGCCTATCCTAACAATAATCTGGTGATTGTAGCTGATGACGATCAGTCTATATATGGCTTTAGAGGTGCCTATCCTAAGGGTTTATTGAATTTCAAAAAACACTTCACTGATGGGAAAATATATTTCATGGAGAAAAATTACAGGTCTTCAAAAAATATTGTATCAATGTGTAATAAGTTTATTAAGAAGAATACAAATAGATACGACAAAAATATATTTACTGATAATACTTATATAGAGCCAATCAATATCGTTAAGGTAAAATCACCAATAGAACAATATGACTATTTGTTGGAAAACTTTAAAGACAAAAATCTGTCTGAATGTGTGATCCTCTATAGAAATAATCTATCTGCATTAGGTATAATTGATATTCTTGAGAAAAATAATATTCCTTTTTACATGAGAGATAAAAAGATTAGATTTTTTAATCACTGGGTAGTAAAGGATATTATAAATTTATTGATCTTTGGTCAAGATACTTCTAGAATGGATATTTACGAAAGCTTATATTATAAGATAAAAGGATACATTTCAAAAAAACAGATTTCTTATGCAAAGACATTGAACTCAAATCTTTGTGTTTTTGATAGAATAATGGATTTTCCTGGAATTAATGAGTATTATAAACGAAATCTAAGAGAATTAAAATTTGACTTCAAAAAAATCTCTAAAAGAAAGCCTGTTGATGCAATAAAATATATAAAGAATTTCTTAGAATATGATGCTTATCTACGGGAAAATGCTATAAAATTTGGATATACTTATGAGAATCTGAATTCAATCTTGTTTTATCTTGAATTGATTAGCATGGAATGCAAGGACCTAGAAGAGCTTATATCTAGATTAAAACATATTCAACACCTCACTAGCAACTCTTCTAGTAATAAGAATACCATAACTCTCTCAACTATTCACTCCGCAAAAGGCTTAGAGTTTGAGAATGTATATATGATTGATCTTACAGATGGTGAATTCCCTAGCTCTACAAGTATAGAATCAGACCAGAAAGGGGACAAATCTTTTCTAGAAGAGGAACGTAGATTGTTTTATGTAGGCATGACAAGGGCTAAAAGACATTTAAGTCTAGTGACTTTGGATACAATGAACAATAATCAAAAGGATCCATCAAGATTTTTATTGGAATTGCAAAATATGTAAATTTTCCCGTTTATTTTTCTTCAAACTAGATATACTAATAAAGCAAAAGTATTTCATAATTAGGAGGGTAGATAAAAGTGGAGAAAAATAAAAACAGAAATAAACAACAACAAGAAAGACAAGAACAAGAAAGACAAGAGCAACAAAGACAAGAACAACAAAGACAAGAGCAAGAAAGACAAGAGAAGCAAAGACAAGA
>CAZXWU010000117.1:0-5857 GCA_964644495.1 uncultured Tissierella sp. | reverse complement strand
CTGAATTGCAAAATAGAAAATGCTAAATTGAGAAGAATGCGAAATCGGGACCGGGTCCTGATTTCGCATTCTTTAATTGAATACTTCCAATTCAGTTGGAAACAATAAGTTTTGGAGGTGTTCTATATGGCAGCGAGAAAATCTGTAATAACTTTTGGTATGGTTGCTATACCAATTAAAATGCATACTGCAACCCAAGATAATGATATACGCTTCAATCAATTGCACAAAGAAGACAACAGCCGTATCAGATATAAAAAGACATGTGGGCATTGTGGTAAAGAGGTTACTTCCCAGGATATAATCAAGGGATATGAATATGACAAGGATAAGTATGTTGTAGTTACAGACGATGAAATTGAAAAGATTAAAACAGAAAAGGAGAAATCTATTCAGATTCTCCATTTTGCAGAGTTGAATCAAATTTCTCCAGTCTACTATGAAAAAACCTATCAAGCTAGTCCTGAAGCTGGTGGGGAAAAACCCTTTGAACTACTTCGGACTGCCCTGATGGAGGAAGAAAAGGTAGCCATAGGAAGAACGGTCATGGGGACTAAGGATACCCTTATGGCCATTATTCCCCGTGAGGATGGGATCTTGATTTCTACTATGTTTTATGCTGATGAAGTAAAAGAGCTTCAAAAGATTAACCAGCCTGAAGTTTCGAATCAGGAGTTAGATATGGCAAAACTATTAATAAACTCTATGGATACGCCTTTTGATCCTGCTTTGTACAAGGATGAATATCAAGAAAGGCTTCGTGAACTAATTGAAACCAAGATTTCAGGCCAAGAAATAGTTGCTCCAGAGGAGGAAGACACTGGTGGAAAGGTTATAGATCTTATGGAAGCTCTTAAGGCAAGTGTAGAGAAAGCACAAAGAGATAAGGATATAGCGTGATTTTATGGATCCCAAACTAGAGGTTTATAATGAAAAGAGAAATTTTGAAAAGACCCTTGAGCCCGAGGGGACTATAGGAGAATCAGATGAGGCTCTAAGATTTGTCATTCAACATCATTTGGCCCGTAGAGACCACTATGATTTACGCCTTGAATGGAGAGGGGTTCTTTTGTCTTGGGCTGTCCCCAAAGGACCTTCTTACAATACTAAGGACAAGCGGCTAGCTATACATGTGGAAGACCATCCTCTGGACTATAGAAATTTTGAAGGAGGAATTCCAAAGGGGGAGTATGGTGGTGGGATTGTCATGCTATGGGATGAGGGATTTTGGGAACCCTATGGCAATGTGGAGGAAGGCCTTGCCAAGGGTGAGCTTAAGTTCATATTAAATGGGTCGAGACTTAGGGGTAAATGGGCCCTTATTCGCTTAAAAGCCAAGGATGGAGATACAAAGGAGAACTGGTTATTTCTAAAAGAAAGAGATGACTATGCTAATAAAGGCTTTGATATAGAACAGTTTAATACCAGTATTAGAACTGGGCGAACTATGGAAGAGATAGAGCTTGGAGAAGAGGATAAGATAAATAGAAACCCATTTAGCCAGGCAGATGTACAACTAGCTAAGCTAGCTAGTAAGGTTCCTGATGGTGATGATTGGCTATATGAGTTGAAATATGATGGCTATAGGATTTTAGGATTTGTGGAAGGAAATAGCGTTAACCTACTAAGCAGAAATGGAAATGATTATACAAAAAGGTTTCATCAAATTGCCTCTTCCCTTATTGATTTGGGTGGTGGTAGGCCAATGGTCCTTGATGGAGAAATGGTAGTTACAGATCCATCAGGAAAAACTGATTTCAATGCTCTGCAAAATTATTTAAGAAATCCAAAGGATAAAAATTTAACTTATATAATCTTTGATATCCTGGCCTTAGATGGTGTGGATTTGAGAGGCTATCCTTTAATAGAAAGAAAGGAAATACTTGATACTCTGTTGAAGGATGGACCTAATAATCTACACTACAGTGGTTATGTTAGAGGAAAAGGTAGTGAAAGTTTTACTGCTGCCTGCCAAATGGATATGGAAGGTATAGTATGTAAGAAGGCTGATTCAATATATAGTGCCACCAAAAATGGGGATTGGATAAAGATAAAGTGTGACAAAAGACAGGAGTTTGTAATCGGGGGATATACAGTTACAGAAAAAAGAAGTGTATCAGCCCTTCTACTTGGGGTCTATGAAGGTGGAGAATTAATTTATGTGGGACGTGCAGGGTCAGGTATTGGTCAAAATGATAGAAAAGATTTAGAAGATAAATTCCAGGCATTAGTGAAAAAAAATCCACCTTTTTTAGAACCACCAAATGAAAGAAGGGAGGAAAAGATAATTTGGTTGGAAGCAAACTTAGTAGCAGAAATTAAATTTGCTGAGTTCACAAAGGATGGTATATTAAGACAAGCTAGTTATAAGGGACTAAGAAGTGACAAAGATCCTAGAGATATTATAAGGGAAAGACCAATTGAAGAGGAAGAGAATGAAAAGGAAGAGAATGAAAAGGAATCATCTGGGAGTAGAGAATTAATAGATGTAAGTTCTAAAGGTATTGTCATTGAAGGGGTAAAGATTTCTAGTCCTGATAAGATAATTTATGAGAATCCAAATATTACAAAACTTGATGTAATTAACTATTACAAGGAAGTGTCCCGCCGAATGCTCCCCTATATAGAAAATAGAATATTGAGTATTGTCCGTTGTCCTAAGGGGGTATCGGATACATGCTTTTATAAAAAGCATCCCAATCAAAGTAACAAAGATATCACTACAATATCTATAAGAAACAGTAAAGATGATATAAAGGAATACTTCTATATAGAGAACATAAAGGGACTTATTTCAGAGGCTCAGATGGGTACTTTAGAATTCCATACCTGGGGATCTAGTGTAAATGCATTGGATAATCCTGACATAATGGTATTTGACCTAGACCCTGATGAAGGTATGGATATAGATAGGGTTAGGCAGGGTGTAAAGGATTTAAAGAGTATACTGACTGAGCTTTCACTAAAGTCATATCTTAAAACAAGCGGGGGCAAGGGATATCATGTGGTGGTCCCTTTGATAGCTACTGCAAGTTGGGATCTATGCAATGATTTTTCAAAAGGTGTTGCCCAGGTAATGGAAAAGAAATGGCCAGATAGGTATACTAGCAATATTAGAATTGCTAGTCGTAAGGGTAAAATCTTTATCGATTGGATTCGAAATGGAAGAGGAGCCACAAGTATATCCCCCTATTCCCTAAGAGCAAGAAAAGGTGGCAAGGTGTCCATGCCTATAGGTTGGGATGAACTTGATATATTAGCTCCAGATGGTGTAGATATGTCAGCTGCCCTTGTAAGGATCCTAAAAAATGACCCTTGGAAGGACTTTTTTAATAACAACCAAATGCTTAAGTAATGCGAAACGGGACCCGGTACCGATTTCGCATTAGCCTTGTCATAATGAACAAAGTTTCACGTCCCCTTTGTTCATTTGTCTTTTTAAATAATTTTTATTGAATACAATTTCTAGAAGGTATATATTATATATAGAGATAACTTTGTGTTTAAAGGAGGTAGGTAATTTGCTTAAGATCAGTAATCTTTCAAAGTCCTATGGCAAGGGAAGTATAAAAGCAGTAGATAGTATTGATTTAGAGGTTAAATCAGGTGAGATATTTGGATTTTTAGGTCCAAACGGAGCTGGTAAGACAACTACTATAAAGATGATAGTAGGCCTATTAAAGCCTGATGAGGGCAGGATCACCATTGATGGTGTAGATGTTTGGCAAGATCCATTGCTTGCAAAATCCATGATATCATTTGTACCGGATAATCCAGAGGTATATGACAAGCTTAAAGGTATTGAATATCTAAATTTTATAGGGGATATGTATGGAGTTTCTAAAGAAGACAGGCTATCTAAAATCGAATATTATACAAACTTATTTAGAATAGAAAATGCATTAGGAGATGCTATTGGTAGCTATTCCCATGGTATGAAACAAAAGCTAGTACTAACATCTGCACTAATCAACGATCCTAAATTGTTTATTTTAGACGAACCTATGGTTGGTTTGGATCCCAAGTCATCCTTTAATTTAAAGGAGATAATGAGAAAAATGTGCGATGAAGGTAATACTGTATTTTTCTCTACCCATGTGATGGAAGTAGCAGAAAAACTATGCGATAGGATTGCTATAATCAATAAAGGTGAGATAGTTACTGTAGGGACTATGGATGAACTAAGAAGTCATGCTAAAGAAAGAGAGTCTTTAGAGAATATATTCTTGGAGTTGACTGAAAATGAATAAGCTAATTTCCTTAGTAAAAGTCGATCTTAAAAATACCTATGGATTGAGCTCTTTCACTAGGTCTATGACCAATAGGAAGAATATATGGATGACTCTCATTATAGGCCTTGCTATCTTGTCCTTGATACCATCATATTATTTTATGGTCAAGGGTCTATCTTCATTATATGATACATTCTTTCAAATAGGTCAAGGGTCATACTTATTGAATATGGGAATATTTGCTTCCCAAATGCTGGTATTTGTTTTTGGAATTTTATACGTTATGAGTAAATTTTATTTTTCCAGTGATTTAAACCAGCTAGTACCCTTACCAATTAAACCATCATACATAATAGGATCTAAATTTGTTAGCTTGATGGTTAGCGAACTATTGACATCATTACCTATTATACTACCTTTCGTAATACTTTATGGTATAAAAGGTGATGGTGGGATACTATACTGGATTTATTCGGTAATTATGATTTTAATATTACCACTTATTCCTTTGGTAATAGCATCCTTATTGGTTATGGTATTTATGAAGTATACCAATATAGGTGGTAAGAAGGACTTAATACGAATAGTTAGTGCAGTTGTATTTATTATTTTTGCTATATGGTTGCAAGTGGCTATACAAAGACTAGCTGCTAATTCCTTTGAAATGGGTGAAGATTTCTTCCTCTCATTAGCTATGGATTCACAGTTTTTAGTGCGAAGACTAGGTATAGTTTTTCCACCTAGTATGTGGTCTACACTTGCTTTAGTCAATAGTCATAGTATAAGAGGTTTACTGTATCTTTTATTGTTGCTTGTAATATCAGCTATGAGTATCGCTCTAGTAATATTGTTATCAGAAACTATTTTCTTTGATGGCTTGATAGGTAATATTGAAGTAAGTACATCCAAGGGTAAGAAGATAAAGGACTTGAAAAAGTCAGTTTCTGTGACAAAACCCTATATAGCCTTAGCTAAGAAGGAATTGATAATGCTCTTTAAGACACCAGTTTATCTACTAAACGCCATAGGTGGTGTGATAATTGTACCCATTATCTTTGTCATATCTTTTATGACAGGTGATGAATCTATGGAACCATTGGTGGAAATGTTGGATGTTTATCCTCATTTCTTGGTCCTAGTAGCTAGTGGAATAATTGTCTTATTAGGTATATTAAATTCCATTGGTGCAACTACATTTTCAAGAGAAGGTAAAAATCTATGGATACAGAGGATATTGCCTATAAAAGCAAGAGACCAAGTCATAGGTAGAGTCCTGTCCTCATTAGCTGTACAATTGATAGGTGTAGGAGTTTTGATTCCAGCTATCTACTATATCAAAGCTCTTAGCATAGTAGAAATACTAACTATTATCCTACTTGGTTTACTAGGTAGTGTTCCTATGACCCAAATAGGTATGGTCATAGATATCTCTAGACCCATGCTGATATGGGATAATCCGCAAAGAGCCATGAAACAGAACTTCAATGTTCTAATATCCATGGGTGTTGGAGTATTAGTTCTGGGTGGATTAATTTTCTTATTAAAAGATTTAATACTTAGTGTAGATATTATATATACTGAGATTCTACGTCAGTACTTTATAAACCACCCTCAAAGCATTGATA
>CAZXWU010000116.1:0-5861 GCA_964644495.1 uncultured Tissierella sp. | reverse complement strand
TTGTAGCTGGATGTACAGAGATATCTGTAGCTATAGAATTATATAAGCTAGAAGGAAATATAGTGGATGCTATGAGGGTTTTAGCTATTAAAGCAATTGAATATGCAGATAAGGAGTCAAAGATAGGATAAGTTGGGTATAATTTAAAAGACTAGGTAAAAGGGGAGAGAAAATGAGAATTTATAGCAATAAAGAATTGACTGAGGCATCGATTGACTTGTTAGAAAAAAGAGGAGTAACTCTAGAGGATATTGGGGAATTGGTAATGATGCTACAAGCTGACTACTACGACGATTTAACTTTAGAATACTGTATTGAAAATGTAAAGGCTGTATTAAGAAAAAGAGAGATAACCCATGCAATTCTCACTGGAATTGCTTTAGATGAGATGGCTGAAAAAAAATTACTATCAGAACCACTACAGTCTATAGTAGCATCTGACGAGAGTTTATATGGGGTTGATGAGATACTTCCTCTTTCAATTGTAAATGTCTATGGGTCTATTGGCCTGACAAACTTTGGTTACCTAGATAAAGAAAAGCTGGGTATTATAAAGGAATTGGACACAGAAAAGGGAGATCAAATAAATACATTTTTAGATGATATAGTTGCAGCACTTGCAGCAGCAACCGCAAGTAGAATTGCTCATTCAGCAAGAGACTAAAAAACTAGGGTTTAACCCTAGTTTATTTTTTTAAATATTAAATCTAATAATTCTAGACATATATCTTCTGTTTTATTTTCTATATCTAGTAATGGATTAAATTCAACAAAATCCATTGAAGTCACAAAATTTGCACCTAGGATTTTATCCAATATTAGTTTTGATTCAACTACATTTAATCCGTCTTTTACAGGGGTGCCAGTCCCTGGTGATATAGCATTATCTAAAACATCTATATCAAAGCTTAAATGTACACCATCAACTTTAGAGCCTTTAATTTTCCCTATGGCATTCTCTAATACTTGTCTTAGTCCAATATCATTTATCATATCCATGGTGTATAGATTTAGTTTTAGTCTTTTAGCTAGAGCTACTTCACCAGGGTCCAAATCCCTTGCCCCAATTATATAGACATTTTCAGGTTTTACTTTTGAACCTTCAAAATATAGATTTGTTAACTTGGGATGACCAACATTCATTGAAGCTGCCAAGGGCATACCGTGTATATTTCCAGAAGGTGAAGTCTGGTGATCGTTTATATCGCCATGGGCATCAACCCAAATAACAGCCATATCTTCAAAATATTTGCTAGCCCCTGCAATGCTACCCATACCTAGGGAATGATCACCGCCAACTATAAAAGGAAAAGCATTTGTTTTTAATGCTGTATAAACACCATGTGCTAAATTTGTATTAACTTCTGCAATTGGATCAAAGTATTTCATGCTTTCATGCCAATCAAATTTACACTCATCCAATATATCAGGGACGTATATATTTCCCATATCATAAACATTGTTATCATTATTTTTAATTAAGTTAACTATACCTAATTCCCTTAATTTGTCAGGTCCATACTGGACTCCGTCTTTATCACATCCATATTTTATCGGTACACCAATTAAGTTTATATCCAAATACACCACTCCCTAGTAAAATTAAACTTTAATTTTTACTTTAATTAATTTATAATCTATACTCATTCTATCATAAATCTTGGAATTTACTAGTTTGCATTTATGATATATAGTATAATTGTTATTAACAAATAATATTTATGAGGTGTTTATATGGCTAAATTCTACTATGGAGTAAGGAATGGTAGAAATCCAGGTATATACAATACTTGGGCTGAGTGTGAGAAAGAGGTTAAAGGATTTAAGGAGGCTAAATACAAGAAGTTTAAGACTTACCAAGAGGCTCTTGATTTTATTGAGAATAATGATAATAATAAATCGGAAAACATATGGGAAGATATAGCAATAGAGGACATAAAGGATGATGAAGCCATTGCATATGTAGATGGAAGTTTTGACCTTGCTACTATGACCTATAGCTATGGTATGGTCTACTTTTCCCATGGAGGCAAGGAGACCTTTAGTGGCAAGGATGATGATTCTGATTTAGCAGAGATGAGGAATGTGGCTGGTGAGCTAAAGGGAGCCATAGAAGCCATGAAGCTTTCCCTTTTAAGGGGCAAGAGACACCTTCATTTGCATTATGACTACATGGGTATAGAGGAATGGGCAATGGGCAACTGGAAGACAAATAAGGCAGGTACAAAGGCGTACAAGGAATACTATGATTCAATCAAAAGTAAACTGAATGTAAGCTTCATTAAAGTATTAGCCCATTCAGGTGTAAAGTACAATGAAGAAGCTGACAAGTTAGCTAAAAAAGAACTCTCCTAAAAAGAGAGCTTTTCGTATTCAACATTGTTGCTTTTGAGCAATTCCAGAGCATATTCATCTACTCGGTAATCGTATTTGTAATAGATGTGTTTTATACCTGCCTGTATCAGGGATTTAGTGCAGTTTAGACAAGGGAAATGTGTTACGTAGGCTGTGCATCCTTTGACTGATATTCCTTCTTTTGCACAATATATCAAGGCATTTATTTCGGCATGGATTGTTGCTATACAATGACCATCCCTCATAGTATGACCTATATCATCACAATGAGGCCTTCCTGATACAGATCCATTATATCCACTGGATACGATTCTATTATCATCGTTTACGAGTAGACATCCAACCATAGCCCTATCACAAGTAGATCTACTGGCAACTAAATCTGTTATTTCCATAAAATATTCATTCCAAGTTTTTCTTTTAGACATGACTTACCTCCATTGAGAAATCTCACTTAAATATTTATTATTATAACATAAATTGGATGCAAGTTTAAGTGAATGGCTAAATTGTGTATAGATAATATCTAATAAATTGGGTATAATCTATCCATATTAGAGAAAGGGGGATGTAAATATGTTTAAAGATTTTAAGGACTTTGCAATGAAGGGTAATGTTATGGATTTGGCAGTAGGTGTTGTGATAGGTGGTGCATTTGGTAAAATTGTAACATCATTAGTTAATGACTTGATCATGCCCTTGGTTTCCTTGTTGGTTGGAGGAATGGACTTTGCTAATGAATTTATCTCCTTAGATGGAAATGAGTATTTAACATTAGCAGAGGCACAAGAAGCAGGAGCTGCTACTTTAAATTATGGCCTTTTTATAAGTGCAATTATTGATTTTTTAATTATTGCATTATCCATATTTTTAGTAATAAGACAATTAAACAAATTTAAGAAAAAAGAAGAAGTATTGGAAGAAGAATCAACAACAAAACAATGTCCATATTGTATTACTGAGATTCCGATTGCAGCCAGTAGATGTCCAAATTGTACATCTAATTTAGAATAACTTTGTGATTTCAATTGTCATTTATATAAATATGTGAGGAACAGTATCTTGTTCCAAATTGGGATAGGTGAGATTTTGTGATAGGTTTAGTATTAGAAGGTGGAGGAGCAAGAGGCTCTTACCATATTGGAGCATACAAAGCCATATTAGAAGAAGGGATTCAAATTGATGGTATAACAGGTAGCTCTATTGGTAGTATAAATGGAGCCATGATTGTGCAGGGGGATTTTGATATTTGCTGCGAATTATGGGAACATATTTCATACTCAATGGTGATTAATGCCAGTGATGAAGAAATACAAGAGTTGCAAGGAATGAAGTGGAATAGGCAAAATATCAGGACACTAATAGACAAGTTAAAGATTATAATTGGTGAAGGTGGTTTTGATATTACTCCTTTTAAAGAACTCTTAGCTACCTACATAGATGAGGACAAGATAAGAAATTCTACTATGGACTTTGGTCTTGTAACAGTTAATCTAACTGATTTTAAATCAAAGGAAGTATTTAAAGAAGACATTCCAAAAGGGGAACTAAATGACTATTTATTGGCTTCAGCATATTTGCCGGTTTTTAAACATGAAAAACTGGGTGGGAAAATGTATTTAGATGGTGGATTTTATGATAATTTACCCTTTAAAATGCTAGGAAGTAAGGGTTATGATAAACTTATTTTAGTTAGGACTCATGCCAGAGGTTTTACTAGAAAAATAGATAAAAACAACGAAAATATAGTCGTGATCTCACCGTCTGATGATATAGGTGAGACATTTATAATTGATGCTGAGGTCAGCAAAAATAATATGAAATTAGGCTATTATGATGGACTTAGGGCCTTGCGCAAGTTAAAAGGTAGAAGGTATTATGTAATTCCTACAGAGGATAAGGAATATTTTTTTAATTTATTGTTATCATTAAATGCTGAACAAATTAGTAAGATAAAGACATTATTACGTATTCCAGGTGTCATCCCTAACAGGAGGCTCTTGTTTGAGAATATTGTACCTAGGATAGGATCTGTTATTGGCTTAAATAAGAACTTTTCCTACGAAGATCTTTTGATTGCCTTGTTAGAGAGTAAAGCTGAAGAACTTCAAATTGAAAGATTCCACATATATTCTTTTGAAGAATTATTAATAATGGTTAGGAATACAAGTCCAGCTAATAGTAGAGATGAAGAAGTATTATCACCTATAGGGAAAATTTTTGAACGATTTAATAAAGAAGAAGTAATATTGGAGATCGCAAATATTATTTTCTAATTTGTTCTACTTATTTTGGAGGTTGAAGTTTGTTGAATATAGAATATATTAAAGATAAGTTAAAGGAGAGAACTCCTAGATCCATGGAGAAGATAGGTCGATTTGCAGTATTGATTCCATTGATTGAAAGAAATGGTCAATGGGAAGTCATATATGAAGTAAGGGCCATAGACATGAATACTCAGCCTGGAGAAGTTTCATTCCCAGGTGGTGGACTAGAGAAGGGTGAAAGCTTCAAAGAAGCAGCTATTAGAGAAACAGTTGAGGAATTAAATATTGAAGAGGAAAACATAAAAATTATTGGTGAGCTAGATTATCTAATATCTTATGCTGATTTAGAGATTCACTGTTTTTTGGCAACAATCAGTGGTATTGATGTGGATAAGGTCAAGCCTAATCCTTCAGAAGTAGATCATTTATTCACAGTTCCTATTAATTTTTTATTGGATAACGAGCCTAAAGCTTATAGCTTGGAAATGGAAACTAAATACAATGAAGAGTTTCCATATAATTTGATACCAAATGGTAAGAATTATAATTTTAGAAAATCTAAGCGGACTATATATTTTTATGAATATAAAGATTATATTATCTGGGGCTATACTGCAACTATGACCTACAATTTAACCAAATTATTAAAGGACCTATATGAATAGGTCCTTTAAATATAAGTATTAGTTTGTGAACATTTGAGTCCAATAGATAGTATTGTTGCCTGTTTTATATGCTCCAACACCTATCGTAGCAAAACTAGGGTTTAATATATTTGCTCTATGTCCAGGTGAATTCATCCATCCATTTACAACAGATTCAGCTGATAGGTATCCTTTAGCAATATTTTCACCGGCTGTTCTATAATTGATACCAAATTGTTTCATCATGTCAAATGGACTACCATAAGTAGGCGATTGATGACTAAAATAGTTATTGTCTGCCATATCTTTTGATTTTGCTCTAGCCACATCTGATAGATTATTGCTAATTGTAAAAGGCTGTAAACCTGCTTTTGTTCTTTCAATATTAACTAATCTAACAACTTCTTGTTCTTGACCGGATAGTGTATTTGATTGAACTGGTGCTTGCTCCCTAGGTTGTTCAGGTCTCTCGGGTTTAACAGGAACTTCTGGAGCAACAGGAACTTCTGGAGCAACAGGAACTTCTGGAGCGACAGGCTCTTCTGGAGCAACTGGTATAGTAATAATATTATTATATATATTTTTGTATATACTA